>NZ_JBJJBV010000018.1:0-45009 GCF_045446735.1 Nocardiopsis protaetiae | reverse complement strand
CGCAAGGCCGAGCTTCGCGAACGCCTGGCCGGGGACGGCCCCTCTCCGCCGCCCGAACCCCGCCCCTGACCCGGGCGGCACCGCCCCGGGACACCCCTTGGCCTGGGTACCCCGTTGCCCTGACCCCGACCGCACGGCCCTGTCCCGGGCGGCCCGTTCCCCGGCCCCGACCCTGGCGCCCCGCCCCCGCGACCCCGTCCCCTGGAGGAGACCATGCCGGTATCCACGCCGGTGCCCCTGTCCGCCACCCTCGCCGCCGACGAGGCCCTGGCCCGCCGGGAGGCGGCCGGAGAAACGGTCCTCTCCCTGGCCGGCGGTGAGATCGGGCTGCCCGTCCTGCCCCGGCTCCGGGAGGTGCTCGCCGCCGCCGCGGACCGCAACGCCTACGGGCCGGTGGCGGGCAGCCCCGAACTGCGCGCCGCGGCCGCCGGGTACTGGCGGCGGCGGGGGCTGGACACCGCCCCCGACCTCGTCGTGTCCGGCCCGGGGAGCAAACCGCTGCTGTTCGGGCTGATCCTCGCCGTCGGCGGCGACGTGGTGATCCCCCGGCCCGGCTGGGTCAGCTACGCGGCCCAGGCGGCGCTCGGGGGCGCACGCGCCATCCCCGTCCCGACCCCGCCCGGGCAGGGCGGGGTCCCCGCACCGGACCTGCTGCGCGAGGCGGTGGCCACGGCCCGCGCGGCCGGCCGCGACCCGCGGTCCGTGGTGGTCACGCTGCCGGACAACCCCACCGGGAACGTCGCCGCGCCCGAGACCGTCCGGGAGCTGGCCGAGGCCGCCCGCGACCTCGACCTGTTCATCATCTCCGACGAGATCTACCGCGACCTGGTCTTCTCCCCCGACACACCCGTCGTCTCCCCCGCGGTGTTCGCACCGGAGCGGACCGCGGTCACCACCGGCCCGGCCAAGAACCTCGCCCTGGGCGGGTGGCGTCTGGGGGTGGCCCGGCTCCCCGGGGGGCCGCTCGGGCAGCGGGTGCGCGCGCAGCTGCTGGGCATCGCCGGGCAGGTCTGGTCGACCGCCGCGGCCCCCGTCCAGGCCGCGGCCGCCTACGCCTTCGCCGAGCCCCGGGACGTGGTGGAGCGCGTCGCCGCGAGCCGGCGCCTGCACGGGACGGTGGCCCGCGCGGTGGCCGAACGCTTCGCCGGGGTCGGCGCCGTGACGGCACCGGTGCGGGCGACCTGCTACCTCTACCCCGATTTCGAGCCGCTGCGGGAGGAGCTGGCCCGCGCCCACGGCGTGCACGGGGCGGCGGAGCTGGCCGCCCACCTCGCCCAGAGGTACGGGGTGGGACTGCTCCCCGGGAGCGCCTTCGGCGAACCCGCGCGCGCCCTGCGGGTGCGGGTGTCCACCGGCCGCCTGTACGGCGCGGGCGAGTCCGAGCGCCTCGCCGCCCTGAACGCCCCCGACCCCCTGCGACTCCCCTGGATCGGGGAGTCCCTGGACCGCGTCGCCGAGGTCCTGGCCGATCTCGTGCGGCCGTGACCGCCGCGCGGGGACCCGCCGGGCACCCCGCCGAACACCCTGTCGAGCCCACCGTCCGACACCCCGCCGGACACACCGTCCGGCATCCCGCCGAACACGCCTGTCCACCCCCGTCGCCGAGGAGGCACGCCGCCATCATGTCCGTCTTCTTCGAATCCATTTACAAGGGCTGCCGGTACGCGGGTGTGGAGCCGCCGTCCGGCGGCACGCTCACCCTGTACGCGGCGGACGACGACCGCGTCCGCACCGCCTTCCTCTCCGCCACCGGAACGGAGGCGTTGGCGGAGGCGGTGACCGCCGCCGTCACCGAGGGCACCGAGACGCTCTCGGTGGCCGCCGACGACCCCGAGCTGCGCTTCCTGCCGCCCCTGCTCCCGGCGGACGCCAACAACTCCCTGATCAACGGGTTCATGGGGACGCACCGGTCCAAGTTCGACCGGGCCCCGGAACCGGACGAGGAGTTCACCCCGCCGAACTACTACATCAAGGGCCTGGGGTCCTGGCTGCGCCTGCCCGAGGAGCCCCTGGTCACCCCGGCAAACCCGGTCTGGCTGCTGGAGGAGCCGGAGATCGTGCTGGTCTACGTCAACGACGACGAGGGCCGACCGCACTACGCGGGGTACGGGTTCGGCAACGACCTCAACGACATCGGCCTGCACCTGGAGAAGCCGTGGGCCTGGACCCCCTACGCCAAGCTGTGCGAGACGTCGATCGCCCCCTGGCTGTTCCTGGGCGAGCCGCCGGAGACGGTGACCGGGCGGGTGGTCATCGAGCGGGACGGGGAGGCCGCCTGGGAGGGCGGTTTCTCGTGCGGCGCCGACTCCCTCTTCCAGCGCGTTCCCGACATGGCGGAGTACCTGTTCTCCTACCCGCTGCTGCGCCGCCCGGGGCTGGTGAACTACCTGTTCCTGGGGGCGGACAAGGCCAGCTACCACGACGGGTTCCGGATCAGGGACGGTGACCGGCTGGTCCTGCGCGTGGACAGCCACGGCGTCGAACTGGCCAACCCGGTCCGGTACGCCGACCCGGCGGGCTGACCGGGGGCCGACAGCCCGCGGCCGACAGACGACCGCAGGCGGCGGCCCGAGAGGTCGGTCCCGGGGCGGACGGCCCGGCGGCACGGTGCTGCGGTGGTCCGGCGGCGCGGTGGCACGGTGGTGCGGCCGGCCGGCCGGGCCCCGGGCACCCGGACACTCGGGCACCCGACCGGCCGCGCCACCGGTCTCAGCGGCCGACCGCGACCTGTTCCCCGACAGGGCCGGCTTCCCCGGCCGCGGCGGGGTCCGTGACCACCGCGGGGCCCGTCCCCCCGGCGGCGTCCGTGTCCGCAGCAGGGTCCGTGTCCGCGGCGGGGTCCGCCCCCTCCGCGGGCGCGTCCCCGCCGCGGCGCACCCGGGCGAGGTAGTCGGTGATGGCCGCCCTGTTGCGGACCATGCACCGGATGCGCTCGTCCATGCGTTCGCGCTCGCGTTCGAGCACAGCGATCGTCTCGGGTGTGGCGTCGGAGACGTAGATGGCGTCCGGCTGGTCCAGGCACGGGAGCAGCTGCTTGATGATCCGGGTCGACAGGCCGGAGTCGAGCAGTCCCCGGACCTGGTGGACGCGGTCCACGTAGCGCTCGTCGTAGTCCCGGTAGCCGTTGGGGGAGCGTTTGGCGCCGATCAGCCCCTGCTCCTCGTAGTAGCGCAGCAGCCGCGGGGACACCCCTGTGCGCTTCGACAGTTCGCCTATGCGCATGTGTTGCACCTCACAAACACGGCGATTGACCTTCACATTTATGGAAGGGTTTGAGGATACAGACTATGTCCACTCCTCCGGTAGAAAATGTGGCCTCTTCCCCCGCCAAGGGCGAAGAGAGCAAGTTCCCCTGGGTGGCCCTGCTGGCCCTGGCCACGGCGGCCTTCGTCGGCATCCTGACCGAGGCCCTCCCGGCAGGGATGCTGCCCGAGATGAGCGCGAGCCTGGCGGTCAGCGAGTCCGCGATGGGCCAGGCCCTCACCGTGTACGCGATCGCCTCCGCGGTCACGGCCATCCCCCTGTTCGCGCTGACGGCGACCTGGCGGCGCAAACCCCTGCTCCTGGGGGCGATCGCCGTGATCGCGCTGTCGAACCTGGTCACGGCGGTCTCCCCCGACTATCTGCTGACCATGGTGTTCCGGTTCCTGGGCGGTGTGGCCGCCGGCCTGATCTGGGCGCTCCTGGTGGAGTACGCCCGCCGCCTGGCGCCCGCCCACCTCCAGGGCCGGGCGATCGCGGTCACCATGGGCGGTGTCCCCCTCGCCCTGTCCCTGGGCATCCCGGTGGGCACCTTCCTCAGCGGGATCTTCGGCTGGCGGACGACGTTCCTCCTGGTCACCCTGCTGGGCGTGGTCCTCCTGGCCTGGGTCCTGGCATCGGTCCCCGACCATCGGGGCCGCCGGGGGACCGCGCAGGCGTCCGTGCTGCACGCCTTCACCAGCCCCGGGGTCATCGCGGTGCTGTTCGTGGTCGCGGCCTACGTCCTGGCCCACAACATCCTCTACACCTACATCGCGACGTTCCTCATCGAATACGACATGGGCGGGTCCATCAGCCTCGTCCTGCTGATCTTCGGCATCGCCTCCATGGTGAGCATCCTCGTGGTGGGCGCCCAGGTGGACCGGCGGCTGCGGGTGCTGACCATCGCCAGCACCGTCCTGTTCGCGGTGGGGACGACCCTGCTGGCGCTGTTCGCCGAGAGCGTGCCGCTCGTCTTCCTCGCGGCGGCGCTGTGGGGGCTCGGCTGGGGCGGTATCACCACGCTCATGCAGACCGCCGTGACGGACGCGGGGGGCGACGCCGCGCAGGCCCTGCTGGTCACCACCTGGAACGGGTTCATGGCCGCGGGCGGGGCCATCGGCGGCATCCTCCTGGAGGTGTTCGGTCCGAGGTCCTTCCCGTGGAGTGTCCTGCTGCTCCTGATCCCGGTGCTGATCGTCGTGGTCGCCGGCCGTCGGCACGCTTTCCCGGCCCAGCGGCCGGGCCTGTCGTCCTGACCCCTCCGACGGGCCCCCGGACCCGGTACGCCGCCGGGACCGGGGGCCCTCCGGTTGACCCGCCTCCACAGAAAAGAGACGCCGAACCCGGAGAAACCATGTTCCATAAACGCGTCGGACGCGGAGCAGAATTTTTGTCAACAGATCGAAAAGAAATACCGGGAGGGCCACAAAGGGACACCTTGACCTGCGAGTAAAAGACACACGAGAAACCGATCTCCGGTAACATACCGACCACCCCACTACCGCACCCGCCCTCGCCCAGAAAAGTTCGTGGCCGGTTTTGGCCATTCTCGGTAACATGAGAGATGCCAGAGTACTCTACAGATATGCATGGCAGATCTCGTACCGATGTTCATGAATGGATCACCTACCTCGAACACTGTCCCGACCAGGCCTTTCCACACCACCGCCGATCCGATCCCGGAAAGGCGGTCCTCCGGGTGCGTGACATCACCGGACGACCCACGGAACCGAACACACGGCACAGACCAGATCTAGGGCGAGGATCATGGGATTGTGGTTGCACAAGGCACCGTCGGACACGACACCAGCGGTCGATTGCGCGCCGTCGTCGGAATCCTGGCGGATACTCGTGGTGGAGAGCAACGAATCCGACGCGCGGAAACTCACCGAATGCCTGATACGCCACGGTCACCGGACCCGGACCGTGAGCGGCGGACGCGCCGCACTGAACACCTACAAGGGCTCTGACCTGGTACTCCTCGACCTGGACCTCCCGGATCTGGACGGCCTGGAGGTCTGCCGGCTGCTGCGTGCGACCAGCTGTATCCCCGTCATCGTCGTCAGCTCGCGGTGCACCGAACTGGACCGGGTGCTGGGCCTGCGGGCGGGGGCGGACGACTACATGTCCAAGCCGTGCTCGGTCCACGAGCTCATCGCGCGGGTGGAGGCGGTGATGCGCCGGGCGAAGAAACCGCGCGGACCCGGGGTCGGCGTCGTTTCCCACGGGCCCTTGCGGATAGACCCGGGAACCCGCATGGTCCACCTGTCCGGAAGACCGGTCAAGCTCACCAGGAAAGAATTCGACCTGTTGCATATCCTCGCCTCACAGCCGGACCAGGTGGTGTCCAGGAAGCACATCATGGACCGGGTCTGGGGAGGCGAATGGTCACAGCGGACCATTGACACGCATGTGAGCAGCATCCGCAGAAAACTCGGCGGAAAGGATTGGGTCGTCACCGTTCGGGGAATCGGTTTCCAGTTGGGGGCGGCGACGGTTCGCGAAACGGACCAGGAAAGCGGCACCTTCTCCTACGGGTGAGCCGCTGGGGGAAGTCGTCGGGCGGCCTCGGCGGCGGCCCCGCGCGGGCGGCGCTTTTACGGGCGCCGTCCGCGCGGGGATGCAGTGGAATTGTTAACGGGGCGTGCGGGTGTTCATGGGCGCTCGCCTTTTCCCGGGTTCAGGGCCAGGTAGGCGCGGATGCGGTCGGTGAGTTCGGCGAACTCCTCCTCGGCGGGGACGGGGTCTGCGGCCGGGGGCGGGGGTGCGGCGGGGGACGTGGCCGGGTAGTCCTCGGGCTCGGCCGGGCGGGGGCGCGGAACGGCCGCGAGGTCGAGGTAGGGGCGGACCAGGGCTCCGGCGATCCGGTCGGGGTCGTCGTCCACCGGGTCGGCGGGGGCGGCGTAGGCCCGTTCCCATCGGGCCGAGGCGGTGAAGGCTCCGGCCGCCCACGTGTCCGGGGCGGGGAATGCGGGGAGGCCGGGCGGGTCGCCCCGCCTGGCGGTGGTGGTGGCGGGCGGCGCGGACAGTGCGCGCGGAACCCGGCAGGGCGGTCGGGCCGGTCGGGGGCTGAAAAGCGCGGCCAGGGCGGTGGCCAGCAGCGCGGCGGCCAGGGCCCACATGCGTCCGGCCATGCTGTGGCAGGGCCTGCGGTGGCGGCTGGTAGTAGGGTGTTCCATGGTCATCTCCTGACTGGTGCAGGTGGTGATCACGCCCCGGTCCGGTGTTCGCGCACCGGTCGGGGCACCTGTGTTTTCAAGTTGTTCCAGGGGCGGGTGTCATTGGCCCGGTGGGGCTGCGCTTCCCACCCGGGCCGGTTCAGGCCGCGGTGGTCCAGGGGTTGTCGGTCAGGTCGTAGGCCAGGAAGAACCACACCTGCCGGTGATCCGCGATCCCGTTGTCACCCCAGGAGGTGGCCAGGGCGTCGACCAGCGCCAGCCCGCGCCCGGATTCGGCGTTCGGGTCCAGGCCGGACGGGTCGGCGGTCAGGTGCTGCCCTATTCCGCAGGCGCCCACCTCGCCCTCGCAGGCCCCTTCACCATCCTGGACTTTCCAACTCCCATCGATCCTCCCCTGGTGTACGTGGGGACCGCAGTCGATGGTCTCTACCTGGACCGGCCAGAAGACGTGGAGCGATATAACGTGGCCTTCAGCAACGTTCAGAGAGTCGCCCTGTCGTTCGAGCTCATCAAAGACGTCCTGAAGTTCCTGGAGAGTACGTGACAGCCAACGAGCTGAAGTTCCGCAAGAGCAGCTACAGCGCGCAGGATCAGGAATGCGTCGAGGTCGCACACTTCCGCAAGAGCAGCCACAGCGGCGTCAACGGCGATTGCGTCGAGGTCGCCGACCTGCCCTGCGGGGCCGCCGTCCGCGACTCCAAACACCCCACCGCCGGGCACCTCCCCTTCTCCTCCCCCGAGTGGACCGCCTTCCTCCACACCACCCGCGGCTGACACCCGCCCCATCCCAACCCCGAACCACATCACCGGTGCCCGGCACGGACTCCCGTCCCCGGCCGGGCGCCGTGATCGGCCCGGGAAACCGGTGGTCATCCGCCTGGCTTCCCTGACACGATCCGCACATGACCACGCTGTTCCTGATGGTCGGACTCCCCGGAGCCGGAAAGACCACCAAGGCCCGCCGGCTCGCCGCAGAGCACGGCGCGCTGCGCCTGACCCCCGACGAATGGATGCTCCCCCTGTTCGGCGAGACGGACCCGGGCGGCAAGCGCGACGTGCTGGAGGGCCGCATGCTCTGGCTCGCCTTGGAGGCGGCCAAACTGGGCACCGACGTCGTGGTGGACTACGGCTGCTGGTCCCGGGACGAACGGTCCGCGATCCGCTGGCTGGCCGAGACCGAGGGAGCGCGCTTCAGCATGGTCTACCTGCCGGTGGACGCCGAGACGCAACGCGCCCGGATCGCCCACCGCCAGGCGACCACCACCGGGCAGATCCTCCCGATGACCGAGGCCGACCTCCTGCACTGGCGGACCCACTTCGAGGAGCCCGACGCCGCCGAACTGGACGGCCACGCGATCCGTACCCCACCCTCCGACTGGGCCGACTGGCGAGCGTGGGCTGCCGACCGATGGCCCTCCTTCGCCTGACCGCCGAACCCCTCGGAAGTTCCCGGTGTTCCCGGCGGGAACAGGTCAACCCGGCTTCAGGAGGCCGTCGAACCCCGAGGCCACAAGAAACTCATAGGCCTCACGCGCCTGCCAGGGAACCCCCTGCTCGATGCCCGCCGCGAGGCCATCCCCGCGTGCGCGGGGAGCACCTGCGGGTCGCGGGTGACGGGAAACCGCGGCTGAGGCCATCCCCGCGTGCGCGGGGAGCACATCTGGATACGGTCGAAGAAGTCGAAAACGTCGAGGCCATCCCCGCGTGCGCGGGGAGCACGGCCATGCTCCGAGATTAGAGGTGGACGTCCGGAGGCCATCCCCGCGTGCGCGGGGAGCACGGCAAATGACCTGCACGGATTCCACGGGAAACCGGCCGATTTTATGACTTCTCAAGAAACGGACAAAACACCCGAACCTTGAGCGTTGTCTTCAAGGATTTCTACCGGACCCGGCAAGCCAGAGCAACGGCGCCCCCTGCAACCATCGCGCCCCTGATCACAGCCGCCCCTTGCTCTGCGACAACCCAAACAGTTCGCCCACATCATGAGCCTGGTGGAGCGGGAGCGGACCACCTTCTGAACACCCCACAGGTACGAGATGACCGACTCCCCAGCAGAAGTCTCCCGACACTGCCGGTGGCGTGACACCACCTGGAGATACACCGTCCCCCACGCCGAGTACGACCCTGAGACCGTGAAGCACTTCACCGTCCAACCGACCGAATCCTTCGGAAATGTCCGACAGCGACGGTCAAGCCGGGATCAGACATCCGTCGAACCCCGAGGCGACAAGGAACTCGTACGCCTCCCGCACCGGCCCGGGCACATCCTGCTCAATGGCCTACCCGAACTTCGGGTACTCCATCACCCGCTGGAGGTCGCCGACCACCATGTCGATGACGAACCCGGCGTCATCAAACCCCTCCACATACTCACCGAGGCTCAACGGCGCGGAGGAGCACACCACCTCCACCTCCGACCACAGCTTCCGGGCCGTGGCGAAAGCGCGCCGTTCCATGTAGGGCATGCAGACCAACAACACGGCGGCAGGGTCGATACCGTTCGCCGCCAGGACCCGGCGGGAGAAAGCAATGTTCTGCCCGGTGTTCACCGCCTCCGGCTCCACCAGCACCGCGGAACCCGGAACACCGAGCCCCAACGCACGCTCCCGGAAATGCACCGCCTCCCCACGCGGGAACAACTCCGCGGTCGCGGCACTGCTCCCACCGGTGAACACCGCCGTCGGGAACAACCCGGCCCGGTACAGCCCGGCGGCATGATCAGCGACGCCGATGTCATTACAACCCAGCACCACCGCGGCATCGCACCACCGCACCCCGTGGCGCATGCGGTGGAACTCCCAGATCAGCTCCGCCTGCCGCCACTGCTCCCGGGCGATGGTGCGCGCGCCGTCCACCACCTGTTCCTCCTCTGAGCATCGAGCCGAAGCTCTCACCCGGCCTTGGCTCCGCACGTCCTCTGGGCGAGATGCCCCGCGGCTACAGGCGCCGGTAGTCGGCCTCGATCCGCTCCAGGTGACCGACCGCCTCGTCACCGAAGCTCGCCAGCGCCTCCAACCGCTCGAACAACCGCACATAAGACGCGATGTCCGAGGCCCCGGTGATCGTCGCGGTGGCGGTCTCGGTCCCCACCATCACCGCGTCCTGGTCATAGATCGTGAAGGCGTTGCGGGGGAACACATCGACCGGCGTGCTCCAGGGGATGACCCCGACACTCGTGTTGCCGCCCCTGGCCGCGGCCTTCGCGATCTCCCTGAGCTGCTCGGCCATGACCGACGCCGCCCCGGCCTGCCAGCGCAGCGCCCCCTCGGTCATGATCAGCCGATACTCACCCGACGCATCGGGCAACGCCCTCCCGCGCTCCTGCCGCGAGCGGACCGACGCCTCGATCTCATCCTCGGGAAGGTCGTACAACGGTGTGCGGAACAGACACTCCGCGTACTCCTGCGTCTGCAGGACACCGAGCACGATCAACGGCTGGAACGCGCGGACCAGCGAGGTGTCGGCCTCCAGACGCGCGATGCGCTGCTGCGTCCGCGAGACGCTCCTGGCCATGATGACCCGCGTCGAGGCCTCCGCGTGCAGGGCCTCGGTGAGCGTCAGCACGTCACTCCGCTCACCCTCCCCCACCTCGTACACCCGGCACAGTGCGGCGACATCGTCAACCGACGGCAGCAGCAGGCCGCGTTCGATCTTGGAGATCTTGGACTGGGAGATACCGGCGGCCCTGCCCGCTCGCACCCCGCTGATCCCGGCACGGGACCGTGCCCGGCGCAGGGCACGGGCCAACCGGTCACGGCCCGCGGGGCCGTGACCGGTCGGGGTGTTCTCGGAACCCGTCATCTGCTCCGGTTCTCTCTCCACTCCTCGGGATGGCGGGCCCACCACCGCTCGAACGGTTCGGCCGCCGCGAGCAGGGCGTCCCTGGCCTTGCGATAGTCGTCCAGGGCCTCGGGCACCACCTCGATGCCGATGAACTCCCCGCGTTCGCTGTAGTGCATGCGCAGCGGGTGGAGGTCGTCCAGAAGCCAGAAGTCGTGGTCGACCACCTCCGGCGGCAGGGGGTGCTCGGCCAGGTCCAGGACGTGGATCTCCTCCCCCGCCCTGGAGTTGAGCACGTAACCCCACTCGCATTCGAAGCGAATGTAGTCGTTCAGCGGGGTGGTCAGCACCCGGACCCGGTAGCGGCGGATCCCCGCGGACTTCTCCTCGCGCAGGACCTTCAGCCACGGGTCCTTCCGCTCCCAGGTGGGTTCGGGTTCACCGGCCCGGTGCCGGGCGAAGTCCTCCCCGTCCGAGGCGACCTCGTAGTGGTCCAGGGCCTCCAGCCGGAACGCGGAGCGGGTCAGGTGCTCGTCGAAGAAGGCGCCGGCCTCAGAGGGCGTGAGCACGGGCGGCCTCCTTCAGCAGGTCGAGGGGGATCTCCACGGCGGACTCGTCGTCGGCGAGAGTGATGTCCAGGCCCGTCCTGGCCAGGGTGTAGCCCTGGACCACGATGGTGCCCCGGTCGCTCACGTAGACCGCGGGGCATTCGATGTTGTCGCCGCAGTCACCGGCGATGCGGGTCGGCTTCATCCAGTCCTCCCAGGGGGTCAGAGTGATTCCACCATAAATGGAATACAGCGGTCTGTCACCACCCGATCGGGGAAAGTAGCCAACCCTCTTGCCGTCCGCAGATTATTCCTCTACAACTGGAATCATCCACCGGCGGCCGCCCGAAGCGGCCATCCGAGAAGGGACACGCCAGCCATGCCCGAAGCCCCCGTCCCCGAGCGCACCCCCGTTCCCGCACCCCGCGAAGAGATCGACCTGGGCGACCTCGCCGCACTGACCGAAGGCGTCGGCAGCGCCCGCGCCGAGTCCAAGCGCCAGCCCTACAACTGACGTCCCACAACGAGCAGGTCCGACCCGTCACCCCTGGTCCAGGGATCGAACGAGAAGCGGGGAGCGCACATGTGGTTCGGCGGCGGCACCGGCACCGGCCTTCCTCTCCTGCGCCCCCGCGACTCTCTTCTCGTCCATCACGGGAAGGGGACGCAGATCTGGACCGACCGTGACCACCCTCCCGGACAGCTCCGTGTCGCCCGGCACGGCCCTCGGAGGATCGCTGTGTTCGGCCCCTGCGGAGCCACCGAGGAACAGCTCTCCCGCCTGGTCTCCCGCCTGGCCTCCCACCCGGTCCCCGACGACGTGGCCTGGTGCTGGCCGGGAAGCTACACCGTCGTACTCCTGGAGCCCGGGCGCACCACCGTGTGGACGAACCTCGGATGGGCCTGGCCCCTGTACACGACCGTTCGCGACGACATGACCCTGTGGTCCTCCAGTGCCCTACTCCTCGCCTCACTCCAGGGCATGCGGCCGAACACCGAACAGATGCGGGACAGGCTGCTCGGTCCCCACGCCTCCGAAGCCGATGACACGCGCTCGTACTTCTACGGTGTCCGAAGGGTCCCGCCGGGCCACCGGATCACCGTTCACGCGAACGGCGGAGTCGAGGAACACCCGGTCTGGCACCCGGAACCCCCGGACCACGAACTGTCCCGCATCCTGCGCGCCGAACTTGAAGGCTCGGTTGCGACCCGTGTGGCGACGGATGCCCCCATGAGCGCCGACCTGTCGGGAGGGTTCGACTCCACGGCGCTGGCGCTCATCGCCGGGCGCCGGCTGCGGGACCTCGGTCGTGACGTCCTCGCCGCCACCACCCACCCCGCCGGGGTCGAGACCGGCGGTGACCTGGACTTCGCCCGCGAGGCCGGACGAGCGCCCGGTGTACACCACGTCTGGCTCCCCATGGGTCCCGGTGATGCCCCCTACCAGCGGATGGATTCCCTGCCCGCCACGGATGAGCCGCCCCCGTCCGCGGTCTCCCACGCCTATTTGACCGGGCAGCTCGACCGGATGCGGGACATGGGCCGCCGACTCCACATCACCGGTGACGGAGGTGACGGGTTGCTGCTCACCCGCCCTGCGCACCTCTTGGACCTCTTGCGGTACGGCGGGCTTCGGCGGGCCCTTCCCGAGCTCGCGCTGTGGGCGCACGTCCGCCGCACCTCGTGGTGGGGAGTCCTGCAAAGCGCCCGTCCAACGTTCAAGGGCACCACACCCGCCACCCGATTCCCGGGGCTCACCCGAAACCAGCGGGAGACCATGGACGCCCTGCTCATCGCCGGGCGCACCGCCCGCGCCGACTGCCGGCTCGCCCGTGTCCACGGGGTCGATCTGCACAACCCCTACTTCGACTCCCGGCTCGTCCACCTCATGTCATCGGTGCCGCCCGATCGGCTACCGGGTCCGGCCCGGTACAAACCGCTGATGGCGGAGGCGATGGCCGATGTCTTCCCTCCCGTGTTGGCCGCGCGCACCACCAAGGGGGACGCCTGTCCCGACCACTACGGCGGCCTGCGCCGGGCCCTGACCGAGCTGGAGCGTCTGCTGGACGGACACCTCGCGGGCCTGGGCCTGCTCGACCCCGACCGGTTCCGTGGCACCCTGCACGCCACGGCGGCAGGTCTGCGACCCGGTCTGTACCCGGTCGAAGCCGCCGTCTCCCTCGAAGCCTGGCTGCGCGCGCTCACCCGCCACCGGCCGGTCCCCTGGGTACGGGAAGTGGAAAGGGGACGGGTGTGAAACGGACACGGCCGCCGCGCACCGCCCGTGGACCGGTCCTGGTCTGCCGGTTGGACGCGGCCGCGGTCACCGTCGACTACCGGACCGGCAGGGTCGCCGCCTCCCTGGACGTACCGCCCGGCGAAGGCGCGATGGTCCCCGGGCCGCCATGGCGCCCCAGTTGGGGAAGCCGCGAGCTGGAATACGGCTACCGGGAACCTCCATGGCCGACGGACCCTCCGATCGTGAGCTCCGTCGTCGGGCTCCTCATCGCGCTGGCGGTTCTCCGCATCGGCAGGCGCGGGCGCGGGCTCGGCCGCCTCCTCCGCTTCCTGGAGCACGTACGGCTGCTCCCCGGCAGCGACGCCGCCCCCTACATCGCCCGAACACAATGTCTGGTGGTCCGCCGTCTGGGCATCCTCGTCCCGCTGCGCGTCGCGTGTCTGGAGGAGTCGGCGGCGACCATGGTCGCGCTCGCGTTGCGCGGACACCGTGTCGTCTGGTGCCACGGCATCGCGGCCGATCCGGTCGAGTTCCATGCCTGGCTCACCACACCCGCGGGGGACACCATCGCCGAACCCGCGAGCACGGAGCGATTCCGCGCACTTGTGACCGTCCCCCGCACGAACACCGACCTCGAACCCGGAGAAGACAGGACATGAGCGAACCCGTGCTGTGGCTGCGCACCGACACCGCCGGAATCGGCCCCATCCGCGACGACCTGATCGACCAGTACTGGAAGTGGGACAACGAGATCCCCACCATCGTCGGATACAACCGGCAGACACCCCAACAGCCGGCCACCACCCGGGAGATCCACACCACCGCCTACGAGAACTCCTCGGACCGGCAGATCAAGTTCACCGTCTACATGACCGGCGGCGAACCCGTGCCGGTGGGAACGGCCATGCTCCTCATCGACCCCGGCCTGGCCATCGCCGAGTACACCATCGCCCTGGGCGAACCGGCGGCGCGCGGCAAGGGGGTGGGCACCGAGGCCACCCGCCTGGTCCTGGACTACGCCTTCCACGTGACCGGGCTGGAATGCGTGTACCTGACCGTCCTGGAACCGAACACCGCGGCGATCCGCGCCTACGAGAAAGCCGGGTTCCGCCGCCAAGGGGTGCGCCGCAACGCCAACAAGTGGCTGGGGCAACGGGTGAACGAGATCCACATGGACGCCGTCCCCGAGGACTTCACCGGCCCCTCCCTGGTCAAGGCACTCTTCAGCAACAAGAGGAAGTGAACGGCCACCGACCGCGTCAAAGCCGCGTTGGCGTCCGGGACGGCCAGGGGGTCCCCATCAGCCGCCCCGGCTGCAACGGAACCGGAGAAGTGGGGTAAGTGGGACTCGACGGCATGCACCGGCGGCTCGTCGCCGGGCTGGAGACCTCCGACGCGATCCGCGCGGCCTTCGCGGACCACCCCCGGCACCGGTTCATCCCCGACATGATCTGGCCGAGCGCGACCGGGTTGCCGCTGTACCGCACCGCCGACCCGGAGCGGTGGGCCCGGATCGTCTACACGCAGGACGCGGTGACCATCCAGGCCAACGACGGAGGGGCGGGACCGCGCAACGAGCCCAGCTCGTCGTCCTCCGCACCGCAGCTCATGGCGGACATGATCGCCGCCGCCCGCGTCGAACCGGGGATGCGCGTTCTGGAGATCGGCACGGGAAGCGGCTGGAACGCGGCGGTCCTGGCCTCGCTGGTCGGACCCACGGGGCAGGTCACCACGGTGGAGATCGACCCCGGCGTGGCTGCTCGTGCACGGGCCCGGTTGGAGGGCTCCGGGGTCCGGGTCGCCACCGGCGCACTGCCGCCGCCCGGATCCGGCACCTTCGACGCCGTCATCGCCACCTGCGCCGTCAGCCGCGTTCCCCCGGAATGGCTCGCCCGCGTCGGGCCGGGCGCGGTGGTCGTCACCCCGTGGGCGGCCTCGTCGGACTGGCAGCGCACCCCCGTGGCGGCCCTGGTCAAAGGCGAGGAGGGACGCGCCTCGGGGCCGTTCGTGTGCGACGCGATGTTCATGCACGACCGCACCCAGCGCGTTCCCGACGGGGACTTCCCCGGGCTGGGTCACCGACCGGAGGCGACCTCGGTCCTGCCGTTCACCTCCGCTCACGTGGTCGAACACAACGTGCTCACCCCGCTCATGCTCATGCTCCCGGGCGTGCGCGTCGGCCTGGGACTGCGCCCGTTCAACGGCGGCCACGGCCGGATCGTGTACCTGGGCGCGTCGGACGGGTCGTGGGCGTACCTGTGGCCGGACGGATCCGTCACCGGCGGCGGAACCCTGCCGCTGGCGGAGCGGCTGGGCGACGCCCACCGGAGACTGTCCGAGGCGGGCCTGCCCGGCCTGGCGGAATTCTCACTGGAGGTCGGCCCGCCGGGTGAGGCATACCGGGTGCGGGCCGGTTCGCTCGGAACCTGGGAGCACCCTCCCCGCCCACGCTGAACAGCGGACGCAGACACGGCCGCCGTACACCGCCCCGGCTAGGTTGAGCGCATGACGAAGATCGTCAAGCAGAGCGCTCGCGCTCTCCTGTTCGACGAACACCGGCGGCTGGTGTTCATCAAGCGCACCAGACCGGGGTGGGAGCCTTACTGGGTGTCCGTGGGCGGCGGGCTGGAGCCGGAGGACGCCGACACCGAGGCCGCCCTGCACCGCGAGGTCTTCGAGGAGGTGGGCGGGAGGATCGACCGGGTTCGCCAAATCCTGCTCGTCACCGACGACCTTCCCGGAGGCGTGGGCCTTCAGCACATCTTCGTCGCCCGGCTGGTCTCCATGGACCCGGGGCGGCGCACCGGGGCCGAGTTCACCGAGCCCGGCCGCGGCACCTACGAGGTGGTCGCCGTTCCCGCCACCCATGACGCTCTCGCGGGCATCCGCCTCCTGCCGCCCCGGCTCGCCGAGTTCGCTCAGGAGAACCTCCACGGGCTCATCGCCCTGGTGTACCGGGACGACGAGGCACCCCGGCAGGACGGAACACCGTGACCGCGTTCGTCGGCCTCAACGGCCCCGACAACAGCGGCAGGTCGACGCGGGTCCGCATGCCCGCCGGCCCGGAACCGCCCGCGCCGTGCCTTCGGCGGTCGGCCTGCGACACCGAGCGCTTCCTGCGCGCCGGTGTCGCCCGCCGTCCGAACGTCACCGGCGCCCTGCTGGATCGGCTGCTCTTCGACCCGGTGCCCCAGGTCGTCGGCGCGGCCGCGGCCCGCCCCGGGCCGACCCCGGCACGGATGTATCGGATCCTCGCCGCAACCGGCCCGTGACCCCATGAGGGGATCGGGGCCGGGCCCGTTCGGCGGTGGGCGGCGGCCGGTGTTCACCGAGGCCTCCGGACCCGGGGCGGGCCGTCGGCACGATTTTTTTCTTTCCCGGGCTGTCGGCCTTCGGAGCCGGGATCCCCGACCGGGGCGGGGAAACCGGACCGCGGCCGTCCGTTCCGGACGGGCCGCCCGGCGTTCGACCCACTCGACAGGTGTTCGAAAACGTGTTCGAATCGGACGCATGCGCTGGGAGAACCTGAGAGAGGGAACCACCACCGTCGAACAGACCGCGCTGTTCGACCACGCCCCGCCCCCGACCCCGGTACGGGGCACCGGGCGGGCGGGGCTGCACGCGGCCGGGCCCGGGCCGGTGCGGGCGGGCCAGGACGGTGAGCCCGTCGCCATCGAGGTCCGGGCCCGGTCCATCATCAACCGGGTCCCCGGCGACTCACCCCTGTTCCGCTGGAGCGTCAACCCCTACCGCGGCTGCTCGCACGCCTGCGTGTACTGCTTCGCCCGGCGCACCCACGAGTACCTGGACCTGGACAGCGGCCACGACTTCGACACCCGCATCGTCGTCAAGGTCAACGCCGGCGAACGCCTGCGCGCCGAACTCGCCCGCCCCTCCTGGCGCGGGGAGCACATCGCGATGGGCACCAACACCGACCCCTACCAGCGCGCCGAGGGCCGCTACCGGCTCATGCCGCAGATCATCGCCGCCCTGCGCGACGCCGCCAACCCCTTCTCGATCCTGACCAAGGGCACCCTGGTGCTGCGCGACCTCGACCTGCTCGAACAGGCGGCCCGGGTCACCGAGGTCGGCATGGCCGTCTCGGTCGGCTCGGTGGACGAGACGGTGTGGCGCACGGTCGAACCGGGGACCCCGGGCCCGCGGGCCCGCCTGGACGTGGTGCGCCGCCTGGCCGAACGCGGACTGGAGTGCTCGGTGCTGATGGCCCCGATCCTGCCCGGACTGACCGACTCCGCCGAACAGATCGAGGAGACCGTCGCGGCCATCGCCGCGGCCGGGGCCACCCGGATCACCCCGATCGTGCTGCACCTGCGGCCGGGCGCCCGCGAGTGGTACCGGGCCTGGCTCGCCCGCGAACACCCGCGGCTGCTGCCGCTGTACGGCAGGCTGTACGGCCGGGGCTCCTATGCGCCCGACTCCTACCAGCGGATCGTCACCGCGGCCGTGCGCGAGATCGCCGAACGCCACGGCCTCAACCGCCCGGGTTCCGCCCGCCGCATGCGGACCCCGACCAGGCCCGTGGACCGTCCCGAACAGCTCACCCTCGGTTTCCCCGGATAGGTCCCTCGTCCGGGTCACCGAGCACCGGGCCCGGCGGCGCTCACACCTGTCCCCCACCGGCGAAGCCCGTCCACCGCAGCTCGGCGGGCAGGTGCGACAGGTCGTTGAACATCACGACGTTGGGGGGTTCGCCGTCGTTGAACTCGATCACCGTGAGGGCCGCGTTCGCGACGCCGGACAGGGCCATCCATTGTTCGGGGGGCGCGTTCAGCACTTCACGAACGATCCAGGCGATCGGGTACGCGTGGGTCACCGCCACCTCGTGGGTGGCGCGTCGCCCCTGGCCGTTGGGCTTGCAGAACCGCGCCGCCAGGGCGTCCGCGGTCCTTCTCCCGGCCTCCGCCTCGCCGCGGTCATAGCCGTCGAAGAACCCCTTCCACGAGGGCGAGATGCCCGCGGGCTCGGGGACGAACGGAACGTTGTCGACGAGCTCGGCCGCCTCGTCGACCAGCACGCGCGGCATCTCCGCCGCGATGATCCGGGCGCTGTCCACCGCACGCGGCAGCGGCGAATGCCAGACGACGTCGATGGGCGCCCGGGCGAGCCGCCGCCCGATCAGCCGGGCCTGCTCCCGGCCGTCATCGGTCAGCTGCCCCAGGGCGTCGGCCGCCCCGTGGCGCACGAGGTAGAGGGTGCGTTGGGCCATGGTTCACTCTCCCCCCGCCCGCTCCGGGAGGTCGCTGCCCTGGGCGCGGGTCGACACCCGCTGGAAGCGCTGCTGCGCGGCCTGCGGGGACCTGACCCCCAGCTGCTCGGCGATATCGGGCCAGGTCAGACCTTCCGCCCTGGCGATAAGCAGCAGGCCCGCTTCGAGCGCGTCCAGATCGCCCCGGGCCGATTCGAGAAGCCGCAGAGCGGCACGGAGATCGTCATGATCCGCCTCCCCGGCGGCCGAGTTCGCCCGCCACACGGCGAACCTGAGCAGAGTGACGTCATCGGGCATGCCCGCGGCCGGAGACCACGGCGGCCGGGGCAACCGATCGGCCCCGGCCTCGGCCAGCCGTCGGCGCGCGGCGTCCAGCTCGTTCAACTCATCGGACTCGTTGGGGATACCAGGAACCATGCGACAACCCTGCCAACCTCAACAGCAAGTTGTCAACAAAAAGTTGATGCCTGATGGTCGCCCGCTGTGGCAGCCTGTCGGCATGCCATGGGAACTGCGAGAGCACGCGGGCCGCCACTACGCCGTGGTGTTCCACTACGCCCTGCCCGACGACGCCTGGGCCGTGGAGCTGAGTGAGGCGGTGCCCGCGCAGGCCGCGGAGGCCGAGCACGCCGACACCGCGGCGGACCATGTTCCCGGCACCGCTCTTCTGGTGGCGTTCGTCCCGGACGAGGACCCGGATCTGGAACCGACCGTCCGCGTCTTCAGCCCCGACGAGTACGTCGTTCCCTACGAGATCATGCGCTGGTTCATGGACCAGGTGGCCGACCAGGTCGAACGCTGCCGCCTCGCGTTCGAGCACGAAGGATCCGGCGCCGGGGCATGATCACGCCATGACCGGCCGCCCCGGTACCCGAGCCTTCCCGAGCAGGCATCGCGTGGCGGCACGACGGACATGCGGGCTCACCGCAGCATGGATGAGGCCGGTCCACCCGACCGGCCTCATCTGCATTTCCTGCCTTCGCCGCGCCCCTGCTCCTGGACCAGGGCGCCGGACTCGTCGCGACCGCGACATTCCTCGGCCACGCACGCACCGGGGCCACCGCCGCCTACGCCCAGCCACGTTCGATTCCGCTTCCAGCGCCAGAGCCATCGATGACCCGATGATCGCCGGACATCGACATGGCCACGGGAATTCCGAGGGCCTCTGACACGGGTGGGGTACCGGGGCGGTAGGCCCGCCCCAGCCGTGGTCTTGGTGCGGCGGCAGGCGGCTATAAGAGGGGTGCGGCCAGGTGGTGGGCGAGGGCGCCGGCCAGGGCTGCGAGGGTGTAGGCGGTCAGGCGCCAGGCGGTGCGGCGGTGGTGGCGGGGTTTGCGGTGGCTGTGCGGGCGGCCCGGGCGTCGGCGCGGCAGCGGCGGGGGTTCTGGGCGCGGGCGCGGCCGAACGGGGCCGTCGTCGGGGGCGGGTCGGGGGCGCGGAACCCGGGGCGACGGGGTGCGGTCCGGGACAGGTGCGGGTTCGCGGCGGCGGGCCGGGCGCGGGGTGTCGCCGTGGGTGAGGCGGGCGGCGTGGGTGTCCATCCAGGGCGGGGTCTGGCCGTGGGATTGGCGGTAGGCGATGCGGGGGTTGTCGGGCATCTGGGCGAGGAGGCGCTGTTCCCGGGTGCGGGGTGCGGGCGGGGTCGGGGCGCCCGGGCGGGAGAAGCGGTGGCCCCGAGGTGCGCCCAGCACGGCGCGCACCTCGGAGGAGAGCGGTTCGGTGTTCACCGGGAAAGGTCCCCAGTCTGGGTGGGCAGGGCCTGGGTGGGGAGGGTGAACTCGGCCCAGACCGCGGTGCCCAGCCCCGCGCAGAACGGGAAATCGACGACAGCCCGGGTCCCCCAACAGGTGGCCAGGGCGTCGATGAGCAGCAGGCCCCGGCCTCGCTCGGCCTCCTCCCAGTCCTCGACGGTGCGCTGGTGCGGGATCGCCGGGAACGTGGGGGCGGCTTCCCTGACCCCGTCGTCGACGACCATCACGTGCAGGCTGCGGGCGGTGGGCATGGACAGGGTGCGGATGATCCGCCCGCCGCTCTGGCCGGAGCGGGAGTGGTCGCAGGCGTTGGCGACCATCTCGCTGGCACAGAGAACGATCGTGTCGGCCAGGTCCGGGCACAGGCCTTGAAGGCGGTGCAGGTCCGCGCGCAGGTCCTGGCGGGCCCCGGAGAGCTCGGCCAGATCGCCCGGGTAGATGCGGCTGGCCCAGCGGCGCCCCGCGAAGCCGGGCGTGGGGGTGTGGAAGGGCGCGCTGGGACGCGGCACAATGGTCATGACGCACAACTCCTTGTAGGTAGGGAGTCCGGTGTTGTCCCAGGGCTCTGGAGGCGCTGCAATCGCCCCCAGAGCCCGTTTTCGTGCAGCCGCCCACCCAGTGAGCGGCCATCCCGTGGTGGGCGATGCCCACCAGGGATCGACCAGATTCCAGTCGTCGCCTCGCACAGCACACTGCGTTCGTCGAGGTCGGCCCGCTTCCGGAGAAGCCCACCGGAATCTCGCCTCACCCTTTAAGGTAGGGACAGGTCTTGGAAGTTACAAGGCCTGCATTTAAAGTAGTCTGCATTATGAACACATGTCCTTTTTGGTGCGGTGAGATGATGGGACTCCCCCGCCATCCGACGCGACGACCCAACGAAGGAGGCCTCCGTGGCCCAGGGCTCCCCCGTGCGCAGGCACTACCTGGTGAGTCAGCTCAAGCGGCTCAGGACCCAGGCCAAGCTGTCCCAGGAGCAGGTCGCGAACGAGTTGGGGTGGGACACCAGCAAGCTCTACAGAATCGAGAACGGGCGGTTCGTACGGCTGACGACGGAGGCCGTGGCCGCGCTCTGCCGCCTGTACGGCGCGAGCGACGCGCTCCGGGAAGAGCTGGTGGAGATCGCCAAGGCGGCACGCAAGCAGAAGCCGTGGTGGTTCCAGCACGAGGACGTGGCCGGCAACGCCTTCTACAGCCTGGAGAACGAGGCCACCAAGATCCAGCAGTACGCGATGGGGGTCGTCCCCGGCCTCCTCCAGCACCCGGACTACATCGAGGCCTTGATGTCCCGGGGAATCGTCACCGACCCCGAAGAGCGGCAGAAGCGCATCGCCGCTCGGATCGAGCGCTGCGAGACCCTCCTCAACCGCGAGTACGCGCCCCGGATCTGGGCGGTCATCGACGAGTCCGCGCTGCGCTGCCTCGTCGGCGGGCCGCAGGTGATGGGCACCCAGCTCCAGCACCTGCTAGAGCTCAATAAGCGCCCGAACATCGACATTCAGGTGCTGCTACTGTCCAAAGGCATGGCGCAGCCCTGCGGCTACACCCTGCTGCACCTCGGTGATGCCGACCGTGTGGGCTACATCGACGTCCTCCCCAGTGGGCACTTCTTCGAGGGCAGCAACGAACTCGCCGACCACGAGCACAGGTTCGAGCATTTGCAGGCGGCCGCCCTGCCCTTGGACGACACGCAAGACTTCATCCGCCTCTTGGCGGGCGAACTGGAGAAGGCCTGATGACTGAGCACGAAGCCATCAAGACGGCGTCGATGCCCGTTTCCCCCTGGCACACCGCGAGCTACAGCGCTGAGCGCGGAGAGTGCGTGGAGGTCTCGGAGGGGCCGGTCACCGGGGTCCGGGACACCAAGCACCGGGGGCTGGGCGCGCTCTTCTTCGGCGCCGACGAGTGGCAGGCCTTCCTCGACACCGCCAAGGGCACCTGACCCACCAGTGCCAACACCGCCGAACC
This sequence comes from Nocardiopsis protaetiae, assembly GCF_045446735.1. Lineage (NCBI taxonomy): Bacteria > Bacillati > Actinomycetota > Actinomycetes > Streptosporangiales > Nocardiopsidaceae > Nocardiopsis > Nocardiopsis protaetiae. The sequence continues at coordinate 23,074 of NZ_JBJJBV010000018.1, read as the reverse complement.
TCGCCTGCGAACTCCCGGCAGGCGGGGTTCTGTACTGCACAGAACAAGCCGGGATCGGTCAGGGCTGTTTCAAAGCAAGACCGTGAAGTGAGGGCAGGTCGAGAGTTGTCAAGGCCGGTGCTGAATCTCCCCGGCTTGTTCAGAGACTCGTGTTCTGTGCTGTGACCTACGCCTTCAAGATGAAAGCGGCTGAGTGTCCGGTGTCGAGACGTGATCACACCAGGAGATGAGCCGCCGTCCCCCGCGTCGTGGAGACGCGGGGGACGATCACAGGATGTGCGGGTGGCACGGGACATCCGGTGAGAACTCAGATCTGGATATTGGGGAACTCGCCCATGTACACCCGGTCCATGTCCCGTTCGCTCAGAACACCTTGGTAGACGTGAACATCGTCGATATCGCCGGTCCAGTGGTAGCCGTTCCCACCCTGGAGCCGGGCCCCGCCGATGCGCAGCCCGCCTTCGGCTTGCCAGGCGTGGTCCACACTCGCACGGGCTTCTTCAATGCCGTTGATGTACAGGACCATCTCCTTGCGGGTGTGGTCGTAGACACCCACCAGATGAGTCCACTCACCCGACCGAGCCAGAGCAGTCGAATGGACACCACTCCATTCTTCGTCCCCGGTGGTGGGTTCGTCACCGGGTGAGAACCGGAAGGTCCACTTGCCGTTGGAGCCCCCATAACCCAACTGGAAGGCACTCTGGTGCTCCCCGGACTGGCTCACGGTGACGGCGTCCCTGCCCAGGGCGGATTCGTCCAGGCGCACCCAGGCGGCGACGCTGAAACTGCGGTCGGTGCGCAGCGCAGGCTCAGAGGTTTCGATGTGCTCACCATCACCGCCGAGCCGCACGCCGGGCGAGGCGGTGACATCGTTCTCCGCAAAGTTCCACGCGGACGAGGGGTCACCGTGCAAGGTGGCGTCCAGCCCGTGGTCGGTGGAGTCGACCACCTGCGTCCCGTCGTATTCGTCCAGGGTCCAGCGGCCCTCGGGAGCGACAGGGCGGTTCGCCAGGCGCCAGATCTCGTTCTCAAGCTCGCGGTCTGACAGGGGCTGGTGGTGAACCATACGGTCCCACACCCGAATGTCGTCGATCGCCCCGGGCCAGTAATGGTCTCCGACGCCCTGGGAAGGATCGCGGCCCACGGTCAACGGCCCTGCTGCGTTCCATTCCCCCGTGTGGGCGGCCTCGCCCTGCTCGACGCCGTCGACGTACAGGGTGAGCCCGCCGGTACGGGAGTCGAAAGTGCCGAGCAGGTGAGTCCACACGCCCACCTCCGCGGGCCGGGAGGACTCGGCCTCAGCCCAGGACCGAGACCCGCCCCAGTGTTCGTCCTCCGGCGACATCTTGAACACCCACCGACCGGTGTCACTCTGGTAGCCGAGGTGGAAAGCACTCTGCCGGGTACCCTCCTGGGCCACCGCGACATGGTGTGCGTCGGCGCGGTCCAACTTGACCCATACCGACACCGAGAATGTGCCGGAGGTGTCCACGGGAAGGTGGCCGGTGTCGATCTCGTCATAGGGGCCCGGGTCGCCATCGGTGTGACCACTGGTGTGCACGGCCGTGCCGGTCATACGCGGCTGCGGATTCGTATGGGGGTTCACGGTGGTACCGATGCGGCCCCGTACCCAATCGACGCCGTCAGAGAGGGTGGCACCGCGGTCGGGGTCAATGATGTCGGCGGCACGATTCCCCTGCCCCTCGTCGAAGCCGAGGTGAAGAATCGGGTTGCTGATCGGGGCGACCAGGAAGGAGTAGGACAGCACACAGTCGGAGGAGTTGCCGAAGGCGTCCACCGTGCGGGCGTAGATCCAGTTGGGCCCCTCCCGCCCGGGTGTGAGGGTCACCGTGACCGATCCGCCCGGGGTGGACGGGGTGGCCTTGATGGTGCAGGAGTCGTCGTTGAACCCGTAGTAGTACTCCTTGGCCGTCTCCACCCCGTTGTTGGTGAAGGTGAACTCGCCCGGCCTGCCGGGGGAGCCATGGGCTATGGCGTCGGCCGGGTAGTCGGCGGAGTCGACCGCCGGGCCCTGCTCCGGGCGGGACGTGTTGACCCTGAGATAGCACTCCGGGGACCGGTCCGACCACGAGATTCCGTCGTGGGCTCTGGCCGAGTAGGCGATCAGTTCGCCCTCGGGCAGGTCGGAGGCCTCGGCTGACTGGAAGGAACCCGAGGGCCAGGCCGCGACGTCGGTGGCCGGGCTCTCCACGCTGCCCGCTTGGGAGCCGCTGACGGACCAGGCGAACTCGGTCTTCACCTTCTGGGCCGCGCCCGGGGCGGAGTCGCGGTCGCGGACGTAGGCCGTGAAGGTGGGCGCGGTCTCGTTGATCAGCCGCGGGTCGTCGGGGTCGGTGGAGCAGGGGCCGCCGTGGGAGTCGGAGAGTTCGACGGGGACCTCGGGCGGGTTGCCTTCGCCGGTCGGTCCGACGGTGGGAACGTTCGGAGCTGCGAAGGCCGGCGGTTCCTGTTCCGCGTGGGCGGGGGTGAACAGGGCGGGGAGCAGGAGCACGGGGGTCAGCATCACGGCACCCCACGCCCGAGCACGGCGGGGCATGGCAGGGCTTCTTCCTCACCCAGGGCAGGGGGAACACCGAGCGGGGGCGCCGCACCATACGGGCGCGACTGGTGGTGGTCGTCCTGGGACAGAGCGAGACATTAGCGACCAGAAGTGAACAAGTGAATAGTGATGCATGTCACAGACATCGGATTCCGTGGCGTACCGGGCCCCTTTGTGCACGCGGGCGTTTCGAACCGCCTCCTGTCCTGATTCGGACAGGTACCGGGAGTTTGAAGCCCCATGGAATTCGGGAAGAGAGGTGGGCTTTTCCGCGCACTCCTGAAGTCCGGCCGCGCGACGGCCTCCGGGTGTTCGGTGAACGTTCACCCGCGCCCGGCGTTGCCTCACTCCTCCCCGGAGGGTGCCCCGTCGGACCCGCGGGACGCCCTCCGGGGCGTCGGCCGCTTCGGTTCCGGTGCCGTGGGCGCCGACGGGCGCCCGCGCAGGACCAGGGTTCCCGCGGGGGTGAGGGCGCCCGCCACGCCGGTGGTGAACCACCCGTCCCGGAAGACGGCGCCGCTCTCCCGGGGTGCCCGCCAGTAGGAGGAGGCGACGGCCGGGCCCCCGGCCTCCATGACTCCGCCCGGAGTGAAACGGACCTTCATCCCCGGCACCAGGCGCCCCATGGTGCCGGGCGCGCACGTTCCGGTGATCTCCAGGCCGAGGGGACCGGAGCACGCGGTGAAACCGAAGTACTGCACCACCGGCATGCCGGCTCCGGTGAAGAAGTAGGACAGGTCGTCCGGGACCCGTCCCGGGCAGAGGATCAGCCGGACCCGTCCCCCCAGTCGTTCGCGCATCCGTGCGTACAGCCATGCGTGCATGGAGTGGGAGATGGTCCGCCACAGCCCGCGGCGTCCACCGCGGCCGAAGAGCACGGCGTGTTCCACGGCGGCGTTGAAGGCGTTGAGGTTGTCCCAGCCGGGCTTCTCCGCCTTGCCCGTCTCGTAGGCGTGTTCGGCCTCGAAGACGTGCTTCAGGTGTGTGCCGTTGGCGATGAGCAGACCGGGGGAGTAGATCTCGACGGCGTCCATCAGGGGGGTGCCGCGGGCGGGGAATCCCAGGGGCACTCCCCAGCAGACCAGTGCCGCCAGGAGGGAGAGGGAGGTCCACCCGTTGAGGGGCAGGGGGAAGAGCGCGCCGTCGTGCACCGGGTTCTCGGCGGCCAGGGGCCTCAGACGGCGCAGCTGCCCCTGAGCGGAGGCCAGGAGGTTGCCGTGGGTCAGGGCCACCGCGGGGTTCTTCCCGTTCTCGGAGGGGTAGATCACCGCGGCGGGGTCGTGGGGTGAGGCGTCCGCGCGTCGGAGGGCCACCGCCGTCGCCGCCATGTACATCCCGGGAGCGGCGACGTCCTGGAGCCTGTCCCGTTTTCCGTCCCGTCCCTGTTCCGCCGGGCCGAGGTTCCAGGCGCGGAGCAGTGAGCGCAGCCCGGGGCGGACGGCGGTGACCGTTTCCGCGTGCGCCCTGGTCTCGACCACGACCGCCGCGGGGTGGCTGTCGGCCAGAATCCGTGTGAACTGCTCCACCGGCGCCGAGGGCGGGACGGGGACCACGACGGCCCGCACGGTCCACGAGGCGAAGACGAGGACGACGGAGTCGTAGTCGGTTCCGCAGGCCAGCACCACGCGGTCGCCCGCGTCGACCCCTACGGCGATCAGGCCCTTGGCCGCCCTGGTGACATCACGGAGGAAGTTCACGGGGCTCACCTCTTCGAAGTGGCTCCCCCAGTGGCGGGCGAATCCCCCTTGAAGTCTTTCAGGACCAAAGTCCAGATGAGGTATGGCGCCGAGAGTGTCGATCTTCTCCCATGGAGCCGATATCCGGCTTTCGCCCCTCCGCATGCTTGGCCTTTCGTACCGGAAGAGTTCGTCATGGCGAGCTGGTCGCGAAGTTTCCTCGGCGTTGAGAAATTCCCCGCCTCCGGGGGTCGAGCCTATCGGCCTCCCATCGCCGTGTCTACGGGATCCCCGCCGGACCTGGTCCGTCCGGTCGACCTCGCGGGAACCGAGAACCATATGACCCTCAATTCAATGATCATATGAATTGCCGACCTCCGGCGACACCCCAATGGAAGGCCAACGGCGTCGACCGCGACTCGAAGTGAAAGCGGCATCGACACGGGGCCGAAGTCTTTGTCGGCCTTGTAGTTTCTTTTGTCGGGGTGATATAAGAAGTTGTCGTCGAGTCAAAGTCGCATAATTTGCGGACTTTGTCCTTTTTGTGGCAGTGATCCCACTTGTGTTACCCCTCTTCTGCGATTGCGAGGTTTTACGTGTCCTTCCGCGGAGACGTCTCCCCCGACCCGCTCCCCGGGAGTGCCGATGGGAACACCTTCGACGCCCGTCCGCGGCAGCAGGCCGCAGAGGAGGAGAGGATCGTCAAGACGGCGCTGGCGGAGCTGCCGCCGGGTGGGACGGTCCTCCTGGAAGGCGACGACCTCGCCCTGGGGATCGCCTCCCACCTGCCCGCGGACCAGGGCCACACGGTCGTGACCACCGCGCCCCGCACCGCTCTCGCGCTCAGCCGGCGAACCGACATCGACCTGTACTGCGTCGGAGGCCGCTATGACAACCGGGTCGGCGGGGATCTGATCCAGCCGATCGGCGCCTGGGAGCGCATCTTCGCCGAAATACGTGTGGACGTGGCCTTCATCGGCGCCGAAGGGGTGTCCGCGCAGCGCGGCCTCACCGTCGGAACCCACGCCGGGAGCTCCGTCAAGAAGGCGGCGACGGGCATCGCCGCCAAGACCGTCGTCCTGGCCGACCACACCCGTTTAGGACACAGCAGCACCTTCCGGTTCGCCCGCCTGAGCGAAGTGGACTGCCTGATCACCGACTCCGGTGCCGCCCCGGAACAGCTGCGAGAGCTGCGCACCCGGGTCGAACGGCTGGTCGTGGCCTGAACACGGGCCGCGCCGGCGCAAGAGCCCTCTCCCCGAGCATCCGTTCCCCCGCCCCCCGATCCCCCGACAGAGAGTTCGCCATGGTGGAAGACAACGACGCCCCCGAAACCCCGACCGGCTCCCCAGTCAAGGCCGATCGGCTGCGCTCCACCGCCCAGCGCTTCGGCGGGTTCCTGGCGGCGATGGTCATGCCCAACATCGGGGCGTTCATCGCCTGGGGGCTGATCACCGCCCTGTTCATCGAAACGGGATGGATGCCCGATGAACGCCTCGCCGTACTGGTCGACCCCATCCTCCTGACCCTGCTCCCTGTCCTCATCGGCTACACCGGAGGCCAGCTGGTGCACGGCCAACGGGGCGCCGTCGTCGGCGCCCTGGCCACCGTGGGTGTGGTCGCGGGGGCCGACATCCCCATGTTCCTGGGGGCCATGGTCGTCGGCCCCCTGGCCGCCTACGTCGTCCGTGTCTTCGATCGCCTCGCGGAGCCGCACATCCACGCCGGGTTCGAGATGCTGGTCAACAACTTCAGCGCCGGGATCCTCGGCGGTGCGATGGCGATCGTCGCGATGCTGGGGATCGGCCCCGTGGCCAGGACCGTGACCGAGGCCCTCGGCGACGGGGTGCAGTTCCTCATGGACCACGGCCTGCTGCCCCTGGTGTCCCTCCTCGTCGAGCCCGCCAAGATCCTGTTCCTCAACAACGCCATCAACCACGGGGTCCTGGGGCCCCTGGGGGTGGTCCGGTCGGCCGAGACGGGGAAGGCCATCGAGTTCCTCATCGAGACCAACCCCGGGCCCGGTCTCGGGATCCTGCTGGCCTGCCTGTTCTTCGGGCCGAAGATCAGCCGGGCCACCGCCCCCGGGGCCATCATCATCCAGTTCCTCGGAGGCATCCACGAGATCTACTTCCCCTATGTCCTGGCCCAGCCCCGGCTCCTCCTGGCGGCCATCGGCGGCGGCGTCAGCGGAGTGATCACCTTCATGACCCTGGACACCGGCCTCATCGCCACCCCCTCGCCGGGCAGCATCATCGCCCTCATGACGGTCGCGCCCCCCGGGGAGCACGTGGCGGTGCTGACCGGGGTCGGCGTCTCCACCCTGGTCTCCTTCGGGGCGGCCTCCGCGCTGCTCGGTTTCGGGCGCGGGGAGTCGTCCAAGCGGAAGCGCCAGGACTTCGCCGGCCCGCGCCACCGCATTTCCTGATGACACCGCGTTTCCCGATGACGCCGATATCACCGTCGGCGGGGGGCGGCGCGGGTCCAGCGGCGGTCGAGTTCGGGGGCGAGGGTGCGCATGAAGGTGGCGCCGATGTGGCTGGCGTCCCAGTACACGAGTAGGTTGCCGATGACCGGTCGGCACACGTCGGCGTCGCAGAACACGTCGGTGAGGTCCAGGACCGTCACGTTCGCGGGCAGGGCGGCGCCCTTGAGCGGGGAACGCGGGGCCAGCGAGTCGCCCGGCGCGGTGGTGCAGGCGTCCGGGTCGGCCTGGCCGACCGGATCGGACGGGGCCGCCCGGGCCAGGCATTCGGGCACGTCGAACCCGAACCTGGGGGTGTCGCGGACCGCGACCACGTCGATGCCGAGCTCCCCCAGCTCGCGCCAGCGCTCCACGTACCCCTCCACCACCTGTTCCTCCCCGAAGCCCGCGGAGGAGTCCAGGCTGGTGGTGGTCCCGGTGGTGAACACGGTGTCGGGCCGCAGCCGCCGCAGTTCGGCCATCACGCCCCGGTTCCACCGCGCGCAGGAGGTGTACGGCTCGCCCTTGTAGGTCTGCGGGGCGTCGGTGAACAGGCAGGCGCCCTTGACGATGTTGAGCAGCCGCCAGTCGTGTTCCAGGGCGAGGGCCTCCAGGGCCGGGAACCAGTGCGCGGCGTGCGAACCGCCCACCAGCGCGACCGTGCGCACGGGACGGTCGGACCCGTACTCGCAGACGATGACCTCGGCGTCCGCGGTGGTCTGGTTGCAGCCGTCGGCGTAGGTGGCGGGCGCGTCCTCGGCGGCCAGTGCCGGGGGCGGGTAGACCGGCAGGCCGGGCGGGGCGGGCACGCCGCGGGTGACGGCGGCGCCCGGGTAGCTGTGGCCGTCGGCGAGCAGGGCGTCCCAGCGGGCGCGTTCGGCGGCCTGGGCGCCGGTCCAGGCGCCGGCCGCGCCCAGGGCCGGGAGGAGGAAGGCCATCGCCACGGCCGTGCCGCGCAGGGCCGCCCGGCGGCCCGGGCCCCGGCCTGGGCCCGACCCGCGGCCGAGGGCGGCGACGCGGTCGGCGAGCGGGGTGGTGGCGGCCGCGGCCAGCACCGACGCCGCCAGGACGGCGGCCCCGCCCACGGGGGTGGCCAGGTCGCGTTCGGTGGCGGCCAGGTAGAAGACCAGGATCGGCCAGTGCCACAGGTACAGGGCGTAGGAGATGGAGCCGAGGTAGCGCAGCGGCCGGGAGGACAGCAGCCGGTCGGCGCCCGTGGGCGGGCTGTTCGGGGCGCCCGGGGTGCCCGCTCCGCTCGGGGAGCCCGCGACGATGACGGCCGCGGCGGCCAGGGTGGGCCACAGCGCCGCATACCCCGGGAAGGCCGTGGACACCTGGAGCAGCACCCCGCACAGCACCAGTGCCGCCAGCCCCGCCCAGCCCAGGAGCGCGCGCACCGCCCGGCCCGGGCGCAGCCCCGGCAGCAGCAGGGCCAGCAGCCCGCCGAGCGCGAGCTCCCACAGCCGGGCCCCGGTGTCGAAGTACGCCCAGGGCTGGTTCTCGCGGGTGAGGGCCACCGAGTAGGCGAGGGAGAGCGCGAAGACCGCCGTCAGCGCCCAGAACAGCGGCCTGCGCGGGTCGCGTCCGGCCCGGCGGGCGAGCAGCACCGTTCCGGCGACGAGCGCGGGCCACAGCAGGTAGAACTGCCACTGCACCGACAGCGACCAGAAGTGCTGGAACGGGTCGGGGACGCCGTCCCGGGCCAGGTAGTCGACCGCGTTCAGGGCCAGGCGCCAGTTGGTGTGGCCGAGCAGGGCCGCGACCGCGCCGTCGGGGGCCTCGCGCCACCGGGTCTGCGGCAGGAACAGCCGGGTTCCGACCAGGGTGAACACGGCGACCACGGCGGCGGTGGGCAGCAGGCGGGCGGCCAGGCGGGCGAGGAACGCGCCGTAGCGGACGCCGCCGCCGGTGGCGGCGCGCAGCAGGGAGGCGGTGACGAGCAGGCCCGTGAGCATGAGGAACACGTCGACGCCGCCGGAGACCCGGCCGAGCCAGATGTGGTAGGCGGCGACCAGGAGCACGGCCACGGCGCGCAGGCCGTCGATGCCGGGCCGGTGCCCGCCGGTGCCGACCTCGACGGGTCGGGTGCGGGCGGTTCCCGGGGGGCAGGTGGGAGGGGGCACGGGTACCGTTCGCTTTCACGGGGTGCGGGGGAGAGCGAACATCCTGCCCCACCGGGGTGACCTGCGGGGATACTCGGGTTGAACGCGCTGTCACCGCCGTGTCACGGTGGCCGTGGCCATGGCCGTGGCCTTGGCCATGGCCGCGCCTGCCGCCGTTGCCGGGTCACCGCCGCCGTGGCCGCGATCGTGGCCGTGGCCGTGCTCGCACGTGTGGCCGTTCCGGTGGTCGTAGTCGTGACCGTGGTCGTGCTCGCACGTGTGGCCGGACCGGTGTGGTCGTGGCCGGGACCGTTCCGGTACTCGTAGCCGTGGCCGTTCCGGTGCTCGTGGATGTGGCCGTGCCCGTGCCCGGGCGGGCCGGTGGTCAGGGTTTGCGGGCCAGCCCGCAGTACTGGTCCACGTGGGCGGGGTCGCCGACCTCGGCCCCGTTCGGACGCCACAGGGACGCCGAGACCACGCCCGGTTCGACCAGGTCCAGCCCGTCGAAGAACCCGGCGATCTGCTCCGGCGTGCGCAGGTGGTAGGGCAGGGCGGCGGTCTCGTTCCACCGGCGGGCCGCCTCCACCATGGGTTCGCTGGTGTCGGTGCCGTCGCACAGGGCGAAGAAGCTCCCCGGGGGCAGGGCGTCGACGTAGGCGCGGGTGAGGGCGTAGGCCGCGGCGGTGTCCTCGGTGTGCCCCATGGTGCCCAGGATCGTCAGGCCGATGGGGCGGGTGAAGTCGAGGTGGTCGCGGGCGGCGGCCAGCACCTTGTCCGGTTCGCGCAGGTCGGCGTCGATGTAGTGGACGCCGCCCGCGTCGTCGCCGGTGAGCAGCGCCCGGGCGTGGGCCAGGACCATGGGGTCGTTGTCGACGTAGACGACGGTGGTGTCGGGGTCCACCCGCCGGGCGACCTCGTGGGTGTTGTTGTGGGTGGGCAGGCCGGTGCCGACGTCGAGGAACTGGCGGATCCCCTCCTCGCGGGCCAGGTGGGTGACGGCGCGGACGAGGAAGCCCCGGTCGGCGCGGGCGGCCTCGACCATCTCCGGGTAGGCGGCGAGCACGTAGTCGCCGACCTCGCGGTCCACGGGGTAGTTGTCCTTGCCGCCGAGCCAGTAGTTCCAGACGCGGGCGGAGTGGGCCGTGGTGGTGTCGATGGGGGGCCGGTGCTCGTCGGGCGAGGGGGCGGTCATGGTGTGCGTTTCCTCCGTTACGGTGTGTACCGCGCGACACGGGCATTCTCGTCTCTTGGCGGGGTCCGCGCAATGGGAAAGCCTTGCGGAGCAAGGGTTTCCGGTCGTCCGGTCGCCTGGTCCTCCGGGCCCCGCGTGTGCCGTGTGGGCCGAGGAGGGGTTCGGCCGGGTCCGCGTACGCGGGGTGGGGCGATCGCCGGGGTCGCCGGTGCCCGGCCGCGCCCCCGGGCCCGCGTGCGCGGGGTGGGGTGAGGAAGGGTCCGGCCGAACCCCTCGTGCGTAGGGTGGGTACGGACGGAGGGAGCCGGAGGGAGCCGGTCATGGGACACCTCGTACCGCCCGGGGCGCGGGAGGAGTACGTCGACGTCGGGGCCGGGCGCCTGCGGGTGCTGCGGGCGGGCGCCCCGCGGCCCGGTTCCGTTCCCCTGGTGCTGCTGCACGGCAGCGGCACGGACGGCGCCGCGATCTCCTGGTATCGGCTGCTGGAGCCGCTGTCCGCCGACCGCGAGGTGTGGGCGCCGGACCTGCCCGGGTGGGGCGGCAGCCTGGCGGCCGGGCCGGTGGGCGGACCGCGGGAGCTGGCGGCGGTCGTGGACGAGGCGATGGGCGCGCTGGGGGTGGGGCGGGCGATCGTGGCCGGGGTGTCCATGGGCGGCGACATCGCGCTGAACCTGGCCCTGGAGCACCCCGACCGGGTCGCGGGGCTGGCGCTGATCGCCTCCGCCGGGCTGATGCCGCGGCTGCGCGACCGGTTCACGCAGGCGGGGGCCTGGGCGGCGGTGCACGCCCCCGACCCCGTGGTGCTGACCGCGTTGTGGCTGGTCAACCGGTTCTTCAGCGGTACGGCCGTGCGGGCCGTCGTCAGGAACCCGGCGGCGATCCCGGGGCCGGTGGTGGAGGAGTTCACCCGTGAGGCGCGGCGGCCGGGTGCGTCCCTGGGGTACCTGCACTACAACCGGGCCATCGTGGGGCGGCGCGGCATGGCCAACGACCTGAGCGAGCGGGTGCGGGGGGTGGGGGTGCCCACGCTGTTCTTCCACGGGGAGGACGATCCGTTGGTGGACCCGCGCGGGTCCCGGCGGGCGGCCGGGCTGATGCCGCGGGCGCGGCTGGTGCTGGTGCCGGACTGCGGGCACTGGGCGCAGGTGGAGCGGCACGACCGGTTCCTGGTGGAGATGCGGGAGTTCTTCGGGTTGGGCGGGTGAACGGGGGCGTGGGGTCGGCCGGGCTGGGGGCGGCGGGACGCGGGGGCGGCAGGGCGCGCGGTGACCGGGGGCGCGGGTGAGCGGGGTCGCCGGGGCGGCGGGGCGGAAGGTGACCGGGGGTGGACGGAACGGGTCGCCGGGTGACCGGAGGCGGAGGGCGGGGTGACCGGAGACCCCTGCCTTGCGGGACACTCCCACGGCTCCGGCGTCCAGGCGCGCGCCTGTGGTGACGGATGGGCGAACAGTGTGCGAAAGCGGACGGAAAGCCCGTTCCGGGGACGGGGAACCGCCCTAGGATCGTCGCGATCGCCGGGTGGGCCGGGTGGTGCGGCCCCGGCGTCCGACGGCGGAGTGACACGGGGCGGGAGCGCGCATGGGGATGGAGATCCCCGACGAACTGGCCAACCTCTTCTACGGACTGACCGGCACCAAGTGGCCCAAGGTCGACGAGGACCGGCTGCGGGACTTCTCCGACCTGTACGCGACCGTCGAGTACATCCTGGCCACCGAGCTGCCCGAGCTGGTGGTGGTGCTGCGGCGCAAGGTGCAGGCCACGTTCGACGGCCGGACCACGAAGTACTTCGAGAACTCCCTGGCCCAGTTCACCGCCGGGGAGCGGGACTACATCGGCGAGTCCGCGCGGCTGGCCGGGGAGATCCGCACCTACGCCAAGGACGCGGCCAACCAGGTCGAATACGCCAAGTGGATGATCATCGGCCAGCTCATCCAGCTGGTGCTGGAGATCGCGTGGGCGATCGCGACGGCCAAGTTCACCTTCGGGGCGACGCTGAAGTTCATCCCCATCTTCAGGTTCATCCGCAACCAGGTGATCCAGCGGATCCTGCGGTGGCTGGTGTGGAACCTGCTGAGCCACCTGTTCGTGGCGCAGCTCTTCGGCACGACGATGGACCTGCTCATCCAGCGCATCCAGATGGACCAGGGGAACCGGGAGGAATGGGACAAGGAGCTCACGCGGATGGCGGCCGCGGGGGCGTTCGTGGAGGGGCTGCTGAGCGCGGGGCTGTCGTTCGGCGCGGACGTGTTCCTCAGCGGGCAGCTGGCGAAGCTGTTCGGGAAGAACCTGCCCGATCCGCCGGGGCCGCCGCCGCCCGTGCGCGACATCGTTCCGGAGCCGCCGCCGGGGCCGCCGACCGGACCGCCGGTGCGCGACGCGGGGCCGACGCCGACGCCGCGTGACATCCCGGACCCCGACCCGGCGCCCCCGCCGCGCGACACTCCCGGCCCCGGGCCGGTGTCCGGGCCGCGGGACACCCCCGGCCCCGGGCCGGTGCCCCCGCCGCGCGACACCCCCGGCCCCGGGCCGGTGTCCGGGCCGCGGGACACCCCCGGGCCGGGCCCGGCGCCCGCTCCCCCGCCGCGGGAGGTGCCCGACGGGGGGCCGGGGAATGGCGGGGGGTCGGGGCGCGGCGGCCCGGCGGCGCCGACGCCGCTGCCGCCGCCGGGGAGCATCACCCCGGAGTTCAACCGCGACCTGGTGACGGTGTTCGCGCGCAACTCCAACGAGTTCCTGAGCGCGGTACAGCGTCCCAACACGGCGAGCCGCGGCATGGGGCACCCGGAGCGGTTCATCGACGGGTCCGGGGACCTGTTCGCCCGCCACTTCGGGGGCGCGCTCGGTGCCGACGCCGCCCGGAACCTGGGGCGGGAGTACGCCGAGACGCTGCTGCGCACGTGGAACACGCCGCGGATGAACTCCGCGCTGGACGATGTGCTGGGGGGCGCGCCGCTGCCCCAGAGCACCCGGGACCACCTGGCGCGGGACGTGCCGGACGCGTTCGGGCGGACGGTGGCCGACTTCGGGAACCGGTGGAGGGACCGGGCGACGGCCCTGGGGATCGGCGCGGGGTCGGGGGCGTTCGAGGGGTACTTCGGCGAAGGGCTGACGAACCTGGCGTTCTCGCCCGAGCACGAGTGGAAGGCGTCGGGGATGTCGGCGGTGGCCGGCGCCGCGAGCTCGGTGGTGCACGACCTGGCGGTGACCGGGGGGCTCCGGGCCATCGACGCCCTGGGGAACCTGCGCGACCTCAACGACCTCCCGCTGCCGGAACCGGGCGGCGGCGGGTCCTCCGGCGCGCCGCCGCGGGGGGACGGCGACGGGTCCGCCGGGACTCCGGGAGGGTCGGGAGGGTCGGGAGGGTCGGCGTCCGGGGCGGGCGGGGCGAACGGGTCGCGGGGTGGGGGCCTGGCGTTCGAGTCGGGGGACGACGCGCCGGTGCTGCGGCTGCGGGGCGGTGGCGGGGACGACGCGTCCTCCTTCGGGGACTACGGGGACTTCGACAGCGATGACGACCGTTCGTCGACCGCGCCTTCGGAGAGCGGGAACCGGGGTCGGGACGACGAGGACGACGGAAACGATGCGGACGACGAGTGGTCCTCGCTCGCACCGTCGGAGAACGAGGGGACGTCCCGGGACGGCGCCTCCGGTACAGGACGACCCGGTTCGGGCGAGGAGCGCCCTGCGGAGGATACGGGTGGCGGAGGCCGGTCGGCGGCGGATGGGGAGTCCGCGGCCGATACGGAGGGCGGTGGCCGCAGGGGCCGGTCGGGGCCGGTCGACGGTCAGGACGGGGAAACGTCGGCCGACATGGGTGGGGGCGACCGCGGGGATCGGTCGGGGCCGTCCAACGGCCAGAGCGGGGCGAACACGGGCGGGGAAGGCGGCCGCGGGGATCGGTCGGCGGCGAACGACGGCCCCGGCGAAGAAACCCGGGCGGATACGGGCGAGGGCGACCACGGAGGCCGGGCGGCGGAGGCCGACGGTTCGGGTGAGGGAACCTCGGCGGATACCGGGGGCGGAGGCCGTGGGGATCGGTCGGAGTCGGGTGGGGAGCGCCCTGCGGATACGGGGAGCCGCGGAGGCCGGTCGACGCCGATCGCAGAGGCCCCTGCCGACACCGTGGACGGCGGCCGGTCGGCGCCGCCGTCCGGCGGCCAGGGGGGACAAAGCGGACATGACACGACGAACGTCGGCGAGGTAGGTGACCGCGGAGAGCGTACGGATTCCACCACCATGCAGCAGCCTCCCCTGGTGACGGGTACCGGAGGTGGCCAGGGCGCACAGGCATCCCCCGAGAACCAGGGCGGAACGGGGGACGGCGCCGAGGCCGCGCGGACCCCGGCCTCCGGTGGCAGGGCGTTCAGCCGGGAAGGGCACGACACGGAGGGGGGCTTTCAGCGGATATCACCGGACGATGTCTCCGAGGACATCGACATCGGCGAGTTCTTCCGGTCCCTGACCGGGACCTCCGAGGTGTCCGGGGCCGAAGACACGTACACTCCGCCGCCGGTGGTGGCCGCGGCCACGCCGCCGCCCTCTCCTCCGTCCTCACCGCCCCTGCGCGCGGAGACCGCGGGCGGTGGCCCGGTACGGGAGGGTGCCCGCGATGGCGCGACCTCAGCGACGGACCCGACAGCGGCCGAGATCCCGTCCGACACCGAAGGGGACGGCTCCTCGCAGGTGGTGGAGCAGGTCTCCGACGAGGTCCGCCCACTGCGGACGGAGAGCACGGACGCGGAGACCACCGCCGACACCATCACAGAGGAAGAGGGCGACACCCCGCAGACCGTGGAGCGGGAGGTTCCGGAGACGGAATCCGACAGCGACGTGGAGGAGGCGCCCGCCGACGAGGCGGAGCGGCGGGACGGCCATGAAACCGACCCCCCGGGCGAGGAGGGCCGCCGCACCCCCGTGGAGACCACCGGGGACCACGACACGACCCACACCACCGAGGTCACCGAGACCCCCGCGCCCCGCGAGGAGGCCCCTCCCCCGCCCGGCGAGGAGGAGGCCGCCGACACGCGGCGGCTCAACTACATCATCGAGTCGCGCTGGGTCGAGTCCTACGGTGTCCGGGTCGACCCCGACACCGTCCTGGGCACCCTCGCGACCCTGCCCCCCGACGTGCGCGCCGCCCTGCGCAAGGACCTCGCCAAGGACCCCCGCGATTTCTTCTCCCCCCACGGCGTCCGCCGCACCGCCGCCGACGGCCGGACCTTCACCCTGCGGCTGAGCACCGACGACGCGTGGCGCCCCGGCGGGCGGGACCGCCCCGGCGCCGCCGCGTCCGCCAAGTACAAGGGCCTGCACGACGAGCAGACCCAGACCTCGCGGGGCGAGTCCGGGCTCGTCGGCTCGGCGCGCCGACCGGTCGTGAGCGTCCAGGCCAACCTCCTGGGCGTCGACGGCATCCCCGCCCCCGCGGTGGGCCTCCGCGGTTCGGCGTTCGCCGGTTCGGCGGTGCAGCAGCAGTCCGGCGACGCCGGGCACACCCAGCTCCTGACCACGGAGATGACCGGCGCGGGAACGACCTTCGGCAGCGACCTCACGGTCACCTGGCGGGTCGACGGGGATCCGCCCCCGGCGGCGGTCCCGCCTGTGGGAGACGGCGCCATCGCGTTGGCCGACCCGCGCGATCCGCCGCCGGCCCGGATTCCGCACGGGGTGGAGCTCGTCCTGATGGGCGGTTTGCAGACCCGCGACGACCTGCCCGCGGCGATCACGTTCGCGGACCCGCTGGCCCCGCCGCCCGCGCCCCCCGCCGACGGCGACGGCGACGGGGGTCCCACGCCCGGGCACGGCGGTTTCCTGGCCAACTCCCACCCCGTCTCGGTCGACTCCATCACCCGCCGCCACGACGGCTCCGCGGAGCCCGGTTCCTCCGGCGAAGGCGGTACCGGGCCGACCGCCCTCAACTCCTGGATCGCCGACCGCCTCGGCTTCGAACCCCCCGGGACCGGGTCGAACGTCCGCCGCCTGCTGCACCGCCCCCGCCCCGGCAGCGGGGAGCCGACCGTGGTGGCCCACCGCAAGACCGGTTCCAGGGCCGAGCACCGGGAACTGGACCGGCGCGGGGTCATGGAGGTGTTCGCCGACGACATCGTCATGACCCAGCTGCCCACCATGACCGGCGAGCCCCGGACCCTGCGCGTGCCCGACGCCGACGGCGGAACGCGGCTGGTCACCCTCTGGTCGTACCCGACGTCCATGGAGCTCGTCCCCGACACCCCCAAGAACTTCAACATCAAGCTGACCGACCGCTTCGCCCGCGGGGCGAGCGTGCTCGCCAACCGTCTCAAGGGCTTCTTCGTGGCGGTGTCGGGCGGCGCGGTGATGCGGGTGCCCGGCGACGCGGTGCGGGTGGACGTCCCCTACTTCGAGGCGCGTTTCCAGAAGGTGTGGGCGCACGGCCGCGGGCGTTCGGACAACGCGTGGGACGCCCGCCTGTTCCACAGCACGGACACCGCCGTGTACCGGACCCGGCGCACCATCGCCGTGTGGGTCGACGGCGACGACGCCCCGACCCTCTTCGACATGTCGGGGACCGAGGCCCTCACCGCGGACGACGCGCGGCGCCTGTACGGCGGGCGGCCCGAGGCGGACCCGGTGGAGACGACGGGCGACCCGTTCCTGGACCGCGAGGGCGGGCCGACGCACTTCGGCGACGCGCTGGTCCGCGACGTGACCTTCGACGACGGGGCCGAGGTCCGCACACCCGACGGCGGTCCGCCGCGGACGTTCTTCCGGGACTTCGCGCACAAGCTCCTGGTGGACATCGACCGGCAGTACCCGGGCCTGGTGCTGCCGCACCTGGCCCTCCCCGGAACCCCGGCGCCCCGGCGGTCGCACGCCGGGTGGAACCACCGGCGCAGCCTGAAGGTGGCCAAGGCCAACACCGAGACCGTGCTCGCGCAGGTCAACGCGGCCGCCTTCCGGGCCGACCGGGACCGCTGGCTGTCCGGGCAGATGGAAGTCAAACTTGTCGAGTCCAAGCTCCTGCCGGGCGGCAACGAGGTGAGGGAGCGCCGGTGGACGGTCCCCGACCACATCTCCGTGTGGCCCAAGGCCACGGTCACCGGCTACTCGGAGGCGACGCCCCTGGCGAAGTCGCACACCGGCACCACCACCGGTTCCTCGTCGGGCCTGGGCCGCCGGGACGGAACGGTGACCTCGGTGACCGCCGAGGGGCGGACCGGCGCGATCGTGCGCGGCGTCTCCGGGGGCGTGGACTCCTTCGGCAACCCCTCCCAGGCGGGGGGCGGGGGTTTCCGCGCGGCCAACGAGTTCCGGAGCAGGCGGCAGAGCGAATACGGCGTGTCCATGACCGGGGAGACGAACGTCAAGGACAAGAGCGGGAGCCGCCGGCTCTTCGCGGACGTGGAGTTCTCCGCCTGGATCGGGCCCGACGACGGGCTGGTCCCGCGCTCCTCCCGGTTCGAGGCGCCCGCGCGCACGGGGATGGCGCGCGATGTCTTCGGCGAGGGCACCGCGGCCGGGCCCGCCCCCCGGGCCGCGGTGGAGCTGCACGCGCCCCGGGTGGGCCGCCGCGTTCCCCTGGACGCCCCGCCGGAGGGGGGACCCGCGGCGCCGCGGCGGCTGCCGGCGTCCACGGCGGCCCGGCTCTTCGGGCAGGGGCCGTTCGGGTTCGTCAACGACGGCGCGCCCGTGGTGCGGTTCCGGTCGGCGGCCGCTCCGCCGCTGTTGTCGAGCATCACTGAGGTGACCGAGACCCCGGAGACCGGGACCGCGGAGGCAGAGACCGCGGAGACCGGGCCCCCGGGCACGGACGGCACGGCGCCGGTCCGGACGGAGCCCGGGACGACCTCGGGGACCACGGACGGCTCCGTTCGGCCGCGGACGACTCCGGGAACGACCGCACGGACCACGGACGACCCCGCGGACACCCGGACCGGAACGGAGGGGACCCGGGACAGGGCGGAGGAGACCCGGGACGGGGACACCCGCGGACGCGACGCCCGGGACACGGACACCCGTGAGCGGACCGGGTCCGGCACCACGGGGCGCGACGTCCGGCGGACCGACGCTCCCCCGCCCCTGGAGATCGAGCGCACCGACCGGGCGCGGCGCCTGTCCGGGCTGTTCTCCAGCGTCCAGGCCTTCAACCCCGCGGTCCGGAACCGCGGCCCCCGCGTGATCACCGTCGCCTCGCTCACCTACGCGGGCCTGGACCGCGACCACTGGTCGTTCTCGCGGACGGTGTCGGCGCGCGACGGCGGCGCGGCCGTCGTCTCCGCACACACCTCCCCCCAGTCCCTGGCCGCCTCCCCCGGCCTCCAGCGCAGGCTCGGCGACCGCTTCCGGATCCAGCTCGACGACGGTCCCGCCCCGTGGCGGGCCCGGCCGACGACGGCGACCTGGTACGTGCCCACCCACGTCGTGTCGGCCGCCCTGCGCGAGTTCGCCGTCATGGAGCCCAACCAGGTGCAGGAGATCTCGTTCGGCACCGGGCGGGCGCGGGAGAGCGTGTTCACGATGGCCGTGGCCGCCCGGGGGATCTTCAACCCGCAGCCGACGGCCGAGAGCCCGGGCCAGGCCCCGCGCGGTTCCGCCGGCCCCATCGTCCAGCCCGGCCTGGACCTGCGGTACACACCGCACGGGCACGGGCGCAGCGACACGTCCTCGGTGTCGTACCGGGCCCGGCGGGAGCTCAAGTTCACCGGCGCCACCTTCGAGTTCATCACGCACGGTGTGCTGGTGCAGGCGACCGAGCACAAGAGGGACTTCGACCTGTTCTTCTCCGTGCCGCGGTCGCCGGGGGACGACAGTTACTCGGCCTGGACGGCTCCGGTCCGCGACGCCCAGAAGACCATGGTGCCCGCGCTGTGGGTGTTCGCCGAGGGGCTGGTGCACGACCGCCTCACCTGGCACGCGGACGGCCGGATCGAATTCGGCGCCCAGCCCCCGCCGCAGTCGCCTCCCCCCTCGCTCGAACTCCGGCGGGACCTGCCCGGCAAGGGGTACGACACCCGCCCGGTCGACGTCCCCTCGCTGGTCGACGACCTGGAGCAGCGGCTGCGGAGGGCCGGCTGGGAGCTGACCACCCACTCGCGCGAGGACGTCATCCACACGGTGAACTCGCACATCAGCCGGGGGCTGACGCACCTGCCCCGGCTGGACGTGCGGGTGCGCGACTCCACGGGCAGGTCGCGCGTCGCCCAACTCGACCTCTCGGTCTTCCGAGCCCCGGCCCGGGTCGAACACCTCGGCGGGCTGATGGAGTTCGTCGACCGCAACATCAAGGCGACCGGTGACACGCAGACGCAGACGCGGATCCGGGGGCACGGCGGCGGCGGGGCCGTCGATCTGCTCGGGCCGATCGGGAACCGGGAGGACCCCGGAACCGGGAGGCAGACGGGGGCCGTCAGCGCCGGCGGCACCCCCGCGTTCCGGCACCAGTCCCTCACCGAGGACTCCTCCTCCAGCGGGACCGCGCGCGAGGAGACGCAGGAACGGGTCGTGTTCACGCCCTACGCCGTCGTCACCTCCCCCACCCGGGTGGACGCGCGCCTCACCATCGGCGAGCAGGTGTACACGGCGTCGGCCTGGGACCGCGAGGCGGAGAGCGTGTACCCCCTGCCCTACCTGGAGGTGATGGCGCCCGGCGGGGAGGGTCCCCGGTCCGGGCCGCGGTACGAGCCGGCGACCATCGGGCTGGAGGACGCCGGCTCCTACCCCGACACCTGGGCCGCGAGTCGGACCGGGCCGGGCGGCGGCGGCTACCAGAACGGGGAGGGGGGCCTGAGCGAGATCCCCGTCGCGATCGAGAACGACGCGCGGGAGCTGCTCGACGCCGCCGTGGTCAACGCCGCGCTGGTCGACGGGTGGACGAGCCCCAACGGGCGGCTCGACCTCAACACCGCCGAGGTGGAGTCGGCCACCCGCCACCTGGAGGGGAGGATCTCGGCCATCGAGCGGACGGCGGGGGCCACCGCGCGGACGCACGAGATGCTGCTGCGTTCGCTGACCCCCGACGCGTCGCAGCGGCCCACCGTGCTGGCGGAGTACGGGGCGACGGCGGTCAAGGTGCGGGCGCTGTTCGACGTCCGGTCGGCGACAATCGAGTCGGTCGGCAACGAGAGCCGCGCCCGCGATTCGGAGCAGGAGGGCGGGCGCCGGTCGCAGACCATGAGCGTGCAGCAGGCGAACAACCTGGGGGTGGGCGGGCAGGCCACGGAGACGGGCCGGCCCGCGGACCGGATCCGGGAGAACCTGGACGCCGACTCCGCGGGGCTGCGCGGGGCCCGGGACGGGACCTCCGACGGGCAGCGGCACGGGGCGGTGGCGAGCGGGCCGGGCACCAAGAGGATGTTCCTCGTCCGGGTCCCGGCCCGGTGGCTGGTGTGGGCGGAGAGCGCCGACTCCGGGACTCAGCCGCGCGGGGGGCAGGTGGACGCCTCGGTGCTGCGCTGGGTCGACGAGGACACGGCGCGGTCGTGGGGGCTGGCCACCGACACGCCGCGGATCAGGCGGTACGCGGCGGCGGAGGCGGCGTTCACCGAGGCCGACGCGGCGTATTTCAAGGTGCGGGGGGAGCTCTTCGAGTACGTGGGGCAGGTCGACGACCCGGGGTCGGGGGGACGGACGTACCGGGGGCGGTACGAGGAGATGGAGACGGCCTACCGGGCGTTGGAGGCGGCTCGGAACTCGGCGATGCGGGAGCTGGTCGACGCGATGCGGGAACTTCGGGGGCCGCGGGCGGTGCCGGAGGACGGGCCGCGTGAGGAGGGGGAGGAGCTCGGGACGACTGGGACGACCGGGACGGTCAGGGCGACCGGGGAGGAGTTCGCCCTCACGAACGAGGACATCTACGACGCGACGCCGCCGGGATCGCCCCGGGCGGCCCCCGCGTCGGGCACCGGCACGGGAGCCGTTGACCGGGACGGCGCGTCCGACGACCTCGGCGGCGCGACCCCGCCGCGCACGCCACGGGTGAGACCGGCCGTGGACACCGATGAGCGATCCACACACCGTGAGGGCACCACCGACGACCTGGACGACATCTACGACGCCACGCCGCCGGGATCACCCCGGGCGGCCCCCGCATCGGGCACCGGCACGGGACCCATTGACCGGGACGGCGCGTCCGAAGGCCTCGATGACATCTACGACGCCACGCCGCTGGGAACCCCCCGGGAGGGTGCCGATGAGAGCGATTTCTTCGTCACCGACAGGGAACCCCGCGGCACGACCGCGTCCTCCGCATACCTGATGACCCCGGCGCTGCCCGCCGAATCCCCGACCGTGCGTGCGGACGACGCATCCGACGACCTCGGCACCGCAACCCCGCCGCGCACGCCACGGGTGAGACCGGCCGTGAACACCGATGAGCGATCCACCCACCGTGAGAACCCCTCCGAGGAACCGGGCGACATCTACGACGCGACACCGCCGGGATCACCCCGGGCGGCCCCCGCGTCGGGCACCGGCACGGGGGCCGTTGACCGGGGCGGCGCGTCCGACGACCTCGGCGGCGGCCCCGGTGCGGCCGCGCACAGCGGGCCTCGGCCCACCACGCTCGACGACTTCTACGACACCTACACCGGCGGGGACGACACCGCGCCGTCCACCCGCGGCAGGGAGCGGCCCACCACGCTCGATGACTTCTACGACCTCTACGCCGCTGAGGACACCGGCGGTTCCGGGGAGGGGGCACCCGCACGCTCCGTGCCCGTGAAGCCGACCGCCGACGAGAGCGGGAACGGCTCCACGGCGATCGGCGGGGACTCCGCTCCCGCGGGCAGCAGCGCGACCGGGGGCGGGCAGGAGCAAGGACCAGAGGACGCCGAGATCCCGGCGCGGGCTCCCACCGGGGCCGGCCATGACCGCCAGGCCGTGCTGAACGCCGCGTTCGCCCAGGTCCTTGCCCCGCAGCCTGCGGGTTCCGGCGACACGGGGCACGCGTCTCCCACCGTCGTTCCGGTGGCCGGAGGCGACCGGGGAGGGAACGCTGCGTCGGGGGCGCCTGGTACCCCGGCTTCGGAGGCGGGGTCCTTCCGGTGGGAGGGCGGCGACACGGACGCGGAAGGGGGATTTCCGCTGTTGTCGCCGGATGGCGGCTTCGGGAACACGGTCTCTCTGGCCGCGGCCGCGCCCCTGCCGCCCAGACCGGTGGGCACGGGCGGGGGCTCGGTCCGGGGCCAGGGCCGCACATCCGAACCGGACGGCGAGGCAGGGGACACGACACCGGGAGAGGCCGTCTCCACCGCTCCCGCAGAAATTAGCGAACGATCGTTCGCTAAAGAAAAGGAAGGCACACCACCCGTGGGGGCGGACACGGCTGAGAGTTCGTCCACTGACGAAGAGAACAGCCCGCCACCAGTGGCGACGGAGACGAGCGGGAACCCGTCCACCGCCGAGGAGGGCGGCATGCCACCGGTGGAGTCCGCCCCGGAGGAGGCGGGAGCCCCGAAGCCGGAGAGCACATCCGCCCCCGGGGACGGCGGCGTCCGGGAGAACAGCAGAGCGGACGTCCAGCCGTCGGCGGAGGAGGCCCACCGGTAGCGGCAGCCCGAACCGCCGAGGTCCGGAAACCCGCCGCGTCGGGTACACCCGCGCGTCGACGGGGGCTCGCGTGCCCGTCACCGGGCGGCATTAGACAACGGGGTGGGGCAGGGGCCGCCGGGCGTCCCGGACGGAGGGGCGGTGCTCCCGCACAGGAAGGGACGACGATGGCCGACAGCGATCTGACGGTGTTCCCCGACGAGATGGAGCGGGCCGGGCGGCAGCTGCGCGAACCGGGGCAGCTCGTCCGCGAGGCGTTCTCACGCCTGGTGGCGGAGCGTCAGGCGATGGGGGTCATCTGGGAGCCCGGGGAGGACATCGGGGACTCGCTCAACGAGAACCTCCCGCCCATGGTGAAGCTGCTGGACCAGTTCGGTGAAGCGCTGGCCGTGGCCTTCGACCGCACCGCCGACGGGGTGATGCTGTCGGCGCGCAACTACCAGAACGCCGAGGACCACGCGGTCGAGGTGAGTGACGGGTTGTTCGATGACGGCCCGGGTGGCCTCCCGGGGGCCGGGGGCGGTCGGCGCTGACCCGGCCGAATGGCGCGGGCCC
>NZ_JBJJBV010000179.1:0-20389 GCF_045446735.1 Nocardiopsis protaetiae | reverse complement strand
CCCGGCCCCTCGCGTGCGCGCGGGACACCGTGACGCACCGACCCTCCCTCTTGTTAACAGGAATTCTGATAACCCCCCTTGTCGGTCGCCTTCCTTCACTTCTGTTCTCCCCGGGGCACATGCTGGCTTCTGCCGGCGCGCCCCGGCCCGACCCCGGGCCGGGCGCACCGCCCATCCGAACGCGGTCGCCCGCGACCGCCGCTTCCCTTCGACGGAGGAGATCCCCCGTGAACAGCCTCAAGCCCGCCTTCGGCGGCCTTCTCTCCCTGGTCCTGCTCGCCCTGGCCACCGGCTGCGCCGGCGCGCCCGACGAGAACCAGATCGTGAACCTGGAGCCCGCCCAGGACTCCGCCGTCCCGGAGGAGGCCGCCGAGCCCGCCGAGGAGGAGGCCCCCAGCGCGGTCGAGGAGGAGTTCGGCTCCGAGTACACCTACGCCGACGGCCTCGTCGTCCGCCTCAACGGCGTCGAGCGCCGCGTCACCGGCGAGTGGGACCTGCCGGAGAACACCCCGTACGTGTACTTCGACATCCAGTTCGACAACGCCACCGGCGCCCCCGTCGACCTGACCTACCTCTCCGTGTACTGCCAGGTCGGCGAGGAGGGCCGCACCGCCGAGGACGTCTACACCGACGACACCGGCACCGGCTTCACCTCCGCCGTCATGGACGGCCGCACCGCCACCGCCGGCCACGGCTGCGCCCTGCCCGAGGACGAGTCCTACCTTCAGGTTGAGCTGACGCTCAGCGACTGGGAGGAACTGGACGACTACGTCCGCGAGACCGTCTACTTCGTCGGCGACGTCGCCTGACATCCATAGGCGCGTCCCGCGTTCCGGACCGGTGACGGGGAGCCCCGCCCGGGCACCCCGTCACCCGCGGGCCCCCGCGATTCCGGGAAACCGGAGTGAAACCGGGGGCTCCCGTGAAAGCCTGTAACCCACCCCTGAGGAGGAGCCCCCTCGTGAAACTCCTGCATGCCGCAGACCTGCACATCGACAGCCCCCTGCGCGGCCTGGACCGCTACTCCGACGCCCCCGCCGAGCACCTGCGCAACGCCACCCGCACCGCCGTGGACAACCTCGTCGACCTGGCCCTGGAGGAGCAGGTCACGGCGGTCCTGCTGGCCGGGGACATCTACGACGGGTCGTGGCGGGACGTCAACACCGGCCTGTACTTCACACAGCAGATGCGCCGGCTGCGCGAGGCCGACATCCCGGTCTTCATGATCTCGGGCAACCACGACGCCGAGAACAAGATGACCATGAAGCTGACGCTGCCCGACAACGTGCACCGCTTCCCGGCCGAGAACGCCGACAGCTCCATCCGCGAGGACCTGGGGCTGGCGGTGCACGGGCAGAGCTTCGCCCAGGCCAAGGTGACCGACGACCTCGCCGCGGGCTACCGCCCGGCGGTGCCGGGGCTGTTCAACGTGGGCCTGCTGCACACCTCGCTGGACGGGCGCCCCGGACACGGCCACTACGCCCCGTGCAGCCCGGGGCGGCTCGTCGACCACGGCTACGACTACTGGGCGCTGGGCCACATCCACAAACAGGACATCGTCCACAGCGACGGCGTCCACGTGGTCTTCCCCGGCAACACCCAGGGGCGGCACGCCGGTGAGACCGGCGACAAGGGCTGCACCCTGGTCACGGTGAACGGTTCGGGCGCCGTCGAAGGCCTGGAGCACCGGAGCCTGGACAGCGCCGCACGCTGGCACGAGGTGCGGGTGGACATGGCCGGTGCCCTGGACCTGGACGACGCCTGCCGCCTGGTCGGCCGGGCGTTGCAGGACCAGGTCACCGACCATGCCGCGGACGGCCGCGTGGACGCGGTGCGGGTGGTCGCCGCCGGCGCCAGTGAGGCGCACTCCGCCCTGCTGGCCCGGCGGGACCACTTCACCGCCGAGGTCCGGGGGCTCGGCCAGGACCACCCGTCGGTGTGGATCGAGAAGGTCCGCGTCGACACCTCGCGCCCCCACGACCGGGTGGCGTCCGAACACCTGGCCGGGCTCGTCGCGGACGTGCAGGAGGAGGCCGCGCTGCTGGCCGCGGCCCCCGAGCGTGTGCGGGAGGTGCTCACCCGCACCGGGCTCCAGGGCAGGCTCCCGGCAGAGGTCCGCACGGCATTCCAGGAGGACGCCTGGGCCGAGCGCATGGCCGGTGGAGCGGCCGACCTGCTGGTGGCGATGCTGGAGGAGAGCCGATGAGGATCGAACGCCTGGACCTGGCCGCCTTCGGCCCGTTCACCGAGCTGACCCTGAACCTGTCGGGCCCCGGGGTCCACCTGGTCCACGGGCCCAACGAGGCCGGGAAGACCTCCGCCCTCCAAGCCCTGCGGTCGCTGCTCTACGGCATCCCGCACCGCACGCCGTACGGCTTCCTGCACGGCATGTCCAGGCTGAGGCTGGGCGCGACGCTGGGCGACGCCTCCGGCCGGACGCTGGAGGTGGTCCGGCACAAGCGGAACAAGCACCCGCTGACCGCGCCCGACGGGACCCCCGTCCCCGAGGGTGACCTGCTGGGCTTCTTCAACGGCGTCCCGCAGGAGGTCTTCACCACCGTCTTCGCACTGACCCTGGGCGAACTCCAGCGGGGCGGCGAGAACCTGATCCGGGGTGAGGGGGACATCGGCCGGGCCCTGTACTCGGCCCGCTCCGGGCAGGACACGGACGCCGTCCTCAAGGCCCTGGAGGCGCGTCGGCGGGACCTGTACCTGCGCACCGGCGCCAACCCCCGGCTGAACACCGCGCTGAGCGAGCACCGCAGGGCCGTCGCCGCGCGGGAGCGGGCGTCGACGGAGACCGGGGAGCTGCTGCGCCTTGAGGACGAGGTGCGCGGCGCCGAGGAGTCCCTCGCGGAGCTGGACGCACTGCTCGGCGCGTCGGAGGCCGAGTTCCGCCACTGGGACTCCCTGAGGTCGGCCCTGCCCTCCCTGCGCACCCGCCGCCGGGCCCTCGACCGCTTGGCGGAGATCACCGATCTGGGCCCGCTGGCCGGTCCGGGCGCCGAAGCCCGGCTGAACGAGGCCGCCAAGGACCTGGAACAGAGCGAACAGCGGCGGATCGGCCTGGAGCGCTCCCTGGACGCCGACCGCGCCGACCTGCTGGACCTGCACGTCGACGACCGGCTGTCGAGGGTCCGCGAGGACGCCGACTCCCTCGTCCGCTCGGCGCAGGCGGCCACCGAGGCCGCCCGGGACCTGGAGAAGCGCACCCACCGGGCCCGGGGGCACCGCGCCCGCGCCGCGGAACTCCTGGAGCGGGCGCGCCCCGGCGCCGAACCCGGCGACTCCGGGGTGCCCCGGGTGGCCGCGCCTGTCGCCGAACGCCTCATCGCCCTGGCCAAGGAGCGTCCCGGCCTGCGGGCCCGGGTCGCCGACGCCCGGAGCCAGGCCGAGGACCGGGCCCGGGAGCTGGACAGCGCCCGCGGCGACCTGGCGGCCCTTCCCGAGAGCGCGGACGGGGACGGCCTGGAGACCGTCGTCGCGGAGTTCCCCGCCGCCCTCGTCGCCAGGCTGGAGCAGGCGTACGAGGAGGAGGCCGGGGCCGCGGCGCGGTTCGACGCCCTGGTGGACGGGTTCGGCGACGGGTCCGAGGCCGCGGTGCGGGACCTGCTGTCCGCCGCCGTGCCGGACAAGGCGGCGGTCTCCGCCCACCGGGACCGGGTCACCCGGCACACCGCCGCGGTGGAGAGCGCGGAGTCGGCGCTCGCCAAGGCGTCCCGGGAACTGAAGCGCGCCCGCACGAAGCTGGAATCGCTGCGCACCCAGGAGGACCCGCCCACCGTCGGTGAACTCGGGCTCGCCCGGCGGGAGCGGGACGGGCTGTGGCGGCGGATCCGGGAGGGGGACACCGCGAGCGCGCTCGCCCTGGAGTTCCAGGACGCCCTGGAGGAGGCGGACCGGCTCGCGGACCGGCTGCGCGACTCCGCGAAGGCCGTCGCCGACCGCCTCACCCTGGAGAACAAGGTCCACGGTCTGGAGCAGGACCTGCACGAGCGCGAGGAGGACCTCGACACCCTCGCCGTCCAGGGGACGCAGCTGGGGCGGGACTGGGAGGCGCTGTGGTCCTCGGCCGCCTTCCCCGCCCCCGCACCGGACACGGCGGGGAACACCTTGGACCGCCTCGACGAGCTCCGCACCCTGCACGGGGAACGGGACGGGCGGCGGCGCTCCCTGGCGGTGCTGGAGGAGTCGGTGCTGGCCCTGACCGGCCAGTTCGTCGACCTGCTCACCGCCGCCGGTACCGCGGTGGAGTGCCTGGACGTGCGGCCGCGGACCGGGGCCGCCGCCCTCGTGGTCCTGCCGCAGCTGACGGCCCTGGCCCAGGAGGAGATCGACCGCCGCAGGCAGGCCGCACAGGACCGGGCGACCGCACAAGCCCTGGTCCGGGCCGCGGAGAAGGACCTGGAGAAGGCGCTCGGGGAACAGCGGCGGGTCGGTGACGAGGAGGCCGAGTGGTCCCGGGACTGGGACCGGGCCGCCACCGCCGCGGGCTTCGCCGCCGGCACCGACCCCGAGGAGGCGCGCACCGGCCTGACCCACCTGGAGGAGGCCGCCGCGGAGTGGGACCTGGCCGGCACCGAGGACGGGGAGGCCGAGCTCGCCCGGAACCAGGTCGAGGAGTTCGACCTGCGCCTGGCCGCGGTCTTCGACACGTGCGGCCGCACGGTGCCGCCCGAGCGCGCCGAGCAGGTCCTGGCCCTGGAGGAGCTCCACCGCGACGCACAGGCCAACGCCGCCGCCGCGGACAGGCGCGACGAGCTGGCGCAGGCCATCGCGTCACAGGAGTCCCAGCTCGCACAGGCGCGCGCCGCACGGGACGCCGCACAGGCCAAGCTGGACGCCCTGCTGGCGGAGACGGGGACGGTCACCGAAACCGAGCTGCGTGCGGCGATCGACCGGGCCCGCGAGGCGGACGAGGAACGCCGCAGCCTCCGCCAGGCCGAGAAGCAGCTCTCCGGGCACGGCGAGATCGACGACCTCGAAGAGCGGGCGCGCGACCTCTCCGACACCGAGATCGGCGGCCGCGCCGAACAGGCCGAACGCGACCTGGCACAGGTGCGGCGGCGGCGCGACGGCGCCACCGCCCGGCTCGCCGACGCGCACAGCGCCCTGACCCGGATCGACGGCGCCGCCGAGGCGGCCCGGCTGGCCGAGGAGGAGGCCGCCCTCACCGAGCGGATCGCCGACCAGGCCGAGGAGTACGTCAAGGTGACGCTGGCCCGGCGGATGCTGCTGGACCGGATGGAGGAGTACCGCAGGCACCACCAGGACCCGGTCCTGCGCAGGGCCGAGGAGCTGTTCGCGTTCCTGACCCTGGGCGAGTTCCCGCGCCTGGTCCCGGACCTGGACGAGAACGGCGGCAACGTCCTGCGGGTGGAGCGCCGCAACGGGGACCTCGTGAACACCGGGGAGCTGAGCGAGGGCACCGCCGACCAGCTGTACCTGGCGCTGCGGCTGGCCTCCCTGGAGCACTACGCCGAGGCCGGGCAGACCATGCCGTTCATCGTGGACGACGTGTTCATGACCTTCGACGACGAGCGCAGCGCGGCGGCGCTGCGCGTCCTGGACGAGATGTCCGACCGCTTCCAGGTGGTGGTGTTCACCCACCACGCCCACCTCGCGGACCTGGCCGAGCGGGCCCTGCCGCCGGGCCGGGCCCACGTGCACACGCTGCCCCGGTACACGCCCGCCGCGCGCGGCGCGGCCGGGGACGCCCAGCTGGGGGCGGGCCCCGGCGAGGCGGCCGAACAGCCTGGTGCCGCGGGCCCGGGTGAGCGGACCTGCAAGGACTGCGGCGAGCCGTTCACGCACGCCGGCCGGGGCCGGCCTCCCGTCCGCTGCCCGGACTGCCGGGGGTGACGGTGCCGGGGGGACCGCACCGGTCCCTCCGGCGGGTCACCGCCGAGGGTGAGTCCCTGACCGGAGCGAAAGCATGGCGGCCAGGGGCTTCCCCGTGTGCGGTGTGGTGGGACCGCGGGCGATGCCGGCTAGGGGCGCACATGGCGGGTCGAAAGGCCCGCCGGGCGAGGTGCCGCTCTTATCGGCAGGTCGGAATCCAGGACAGAGAGCGTGAAAACCCCGCTCCCGGGGCGCGGGGGTGCGCGTCGGGAGCGGGGCCGTGGGGTTGTGGGGGCGGGGCGTCAGGCGGTCGCCGGCCGGGGGTTCCGGGCCTTGACGCTGTCGGAGAGCTTGAGCCAGACGACCCCGCCGATGATGACGGCCAGCCAGAAGGCGCGGAGCGGGGTCAGCACCTCGTCGAAGAAGACCGGGCCCAGGAGCGCGGCGCCGACGGCGCCGATACCGGCCCAGACGGCGTAGCCGATGCCGACGTCGATCGCCTTGAGGGCGACGCTGAGGAAGAACAGGGTCAGCAGGAAGAAGACGATGGCGGAGGCCGACCAGGCCAGGACGGTGAACCCTTCGCTGCCGGCGACGCTGAGCGCGTAGCCGATCTCGAACACACCGGCCAGCAGGAGCATGAGCCAGGGTCCGGCCTTCTTGCCAGTGGTGGAGGTGGTGGAGGTGGTGGGAACGGCGGGGGCGTGGGTGGCGGGGGAAGCGGTCGTCGCGTTCATTGCTGTTCTCCTCGGGGAGTGGTGGGGGTGGTGTGGAAGTGGGGGTGGAGGTGGGGGCGGATCGTGCGGCCGTGGGCCGTGCGGTCAGGCGGCCCCGGTGAGCTGGAGTCCGACGACGCCGCCGATGACCACGGCGATGCCGAGGGCCTTCTTCCAGTCCAGGCGCTGGCTGAGGAAGAGCGCCCCGATGACGACGATCCCGACCCCGGCGACGCTGGTCCAGATCGCGTAGCCGACGCCGACGTCGAAGGTGAGCAGGGCGAGGCTGAGGAAGAAGGTGGCGGCCGCGCCGCTGGCGAGGGTGGCGACGGTCCACCACAGCTTGGTGAAGCCCTGCGCCTTGCTCGCGAAGATGCCCACGGCGACCTCGAAGACGACGGCGATGCCCAGGTAGAGCCAGCTCATGACGGTGTTCCTCTCGGGTTCTTCAGGTTCTTCAGGTCCTTCGGGTTCTTCCGGAGGTGGATCGACCCGGCGACACTTATTTGCATGTACATGCAGCTATTGGGGCACAATGCGGGACCCTAGAGGCGCCCCGCGAATACGGCGGGGGTCAGGGCGCGACCAGCGCCCCGATCTCGCCGAGCACCCGCCCGAGCACCCGCGCGTCCAGGTGCGGGAAGTGCACCTCCGCCCTGGTGAGGAGCTCGTGGACCCGCTCCTCGTAGGGGGCCCGGGCCTCGGCGAGCAGCGCCTCGCCCTGTTCGGTGATGACGGCGTAGACACCGCGCCCGTCGTCCTGGCAGACGTCGCGCTTCGCCACGCCCTTGGCCTCCATACGGCTCACCAGGCGCGTCGCCGAGCTCTGGCTCAGGCCGACCCGCTGCGCCAGGTCGTTGACCCGCAGCTCCTTGGCCTGCTCCCGACTCAGGAAGGCCAGGGCGCGGAACTCGGTCAGCCCGATCCGGTAGGTGTTCGCGAGCCACCGGTCCAGGTCGGCGTCGACCGCCGAGGCGAACGCGGCCACCTGGGACCAGGCGGAGCTCACACCGCCTTCGGACGAAGCCACCCGAGCCGCCTGAGCCGCCGGAGCCTCCGGTACCGCCGGGACAACTGGTTGCATGTGCATGCAAGTAAATTAGCACGGATCGGCGTCGCCGCAACCCCCACCCCCGCCGCCCTCCCGGAGGACCCCGCCCCCACCGGACGGGCCCCGCCGAGCCGACACCGCCCCGACCTCGCAAAATGCAATGAACATGAACGAACCTCACATCCGTGAGGTTCCCGGATATCCCGGATCCGGGCGGCCCGCTTCGCCGATCCGGGCGCAAGAAAATCGAGAATTCTCCAAGGACACGGACGACACCCCCAACCCCTCAACCACCCCTCACCCCCACCGACTGTCAACAGCGCTGACCTGCGGCGATGCACCCCCCACACACCGCGTTCCGGATTACCGATAAAGGGCGACCGATTCCGGACAACCCACCTGACCGGCGGCTTCGAACTTTACGTACCCGTACCCTTACAGAATGTCGTAACCCTCAGGCATACTCCTTACCGTCGGGTCCCCCGTACGAACGAGACTCTCTCCTCTCTGAAAGGGTCATGTGACTTCCGCGAGCGCCCTCCCCTCAACCGCCGTCTCCGCCGAGTTCATCGCCGCCCTCGACCGCGAGATCCGGAGGGCCCTCGCCGCCCGCGCGACGGACGAGGAGGAGCTGCCGCTCCAGGACGGACGGCGCATCCGCCGCGGCAACAGCGACGGCGACGGCACCGACCCCCACGAGTACGTGTTCACCTGCCACCGCTGGCGGGACTCCGCCAGCGCCACCGGGTTCCTCGTCCGCCCGCCCGGCTCCACCGGGCCCTGGCACCCGGCCGAGGCCGCCGCCGCGCTCGGCGGAAAGGTGCACGTCACCACCACCGCCGACCTGGGGCCGGAGCCCGGGGACCTGCTGCTGCACGACGCCGCCGTCCCCGCCCCCGCGCCCGGCGGACCACAGGAGCGGATCGAGCCGGTCGAGGCGGCCGCCCTGCACCGGCACTTCGGGGCGCTGATCCCGCCCGAGGCGATCGCCGAGCGCCTCGGCGCGGGGGTGCGCGCCCGGGTCGGGGAGCTGACCGTCCTGCTGGCCGCGGCACGGGAACACGCCGGCGCCCGCGACCGCGTGGCCAGGACACAGGTCGCCGTCGACCGGGTCCGCTTCCGCCAGGAGCGGACCACGGCGGAGGTGGCCATGCGGGAGGCGGAGGCGCGCCGGGCCCGCAGGGCGCTGGAGCGGGTGGAGAGGGGGCTGCGCTCGATGCGTGCCCCCGCCGGTCTGTTCGCGGCGCGCCGGGCCGCCCGGATCGCCCGGTCGACGGCCCGTGCGCGGGAACTGCGTTCGGCGCTGGCCGCCGCTCTGCGGGAGCACGAGGCCGCCGCGGACCGCCTCGCCGAGGCGTCCGCGGCGGTGGCGTTCCGTGTCCGGGAGCGCGACCGCGCCGTGGAGGCGACCCGCGGCCTGCCCCCGGCCCTGGTCCTGGCCGAGCGGATCGTCCGGCTGGAGTGCGAGCTCGACCGCCTCCGGCTCATCGAGACGCCGCCCGCGCCGCCCCGGCCCCGCCCGCCGCTGGAGGACACCCCGCGCCGGCCCTCGGTGCCCGAACCCGGCGTCCCGCTGGAGGACTGCTCTCCGGTGCGCGAGCCCGGCGCCGGGGCACACCGCGCCCCCGAACCGGCCACGGAAGAGGACCCGGCGGCCGCCGCCTGACCTACCGGGCGGCCGCCGCGCGCCCCACCGACCGTCCTCCCCGACCGCGGGCCGGCCACGGAGGAGGACCTAGCCGCCGCCTGACTACCGACCGACCACGCGGCCCACCGGCCGCCTTCCCCGGCCGTGGAGCCAGCCGCAAAGGAGCATCCAGCGGCGGCGGCCTGACCCAGCCGACCGGCCGTGCGACCCACCGCCTGCTCACTCAGGCCGTGCAGGAGGACCCGGCGGCGGCAGCCTGACCCACCCGGCCGCCGCGTGCCCCTCTTCCCGGGCTTCCAGGTGCGTCACCGGGTCGCCGGGGCACCAGGTCGTCGAAGCGCGTCACCACCCCTGGTGGGTGAAGGCCGCCCAGCACACCGCGTCCCGCTCCGGGTCGGGGTGCCAGGCGAACTCCTCCGGCACGGCCACCGGCGGCGGGTGGTTCCGCGGATCGGCCATGCACAGCTGCGCCGCGTGCAGCGCCCCGGCCGGGTCGAGCCCCTCCCGCACCAGGTAGTGGTGCATGAGGTAGGACAGGACCGCCGTGCGCCCGTCGGGCACCTGCCACCGGGAGGCGACGACGGTGGCCGCGCCCGCGACCAGAAAGGCGGAGGCCAGGCTGAGGGCCTGTTCCTGTCCCCCGGAGGACAGGTCCGACGCACACGACATCAGGGCCACGAACGCCCCCGGATCCCCGGCCGCCACCGTCCCCACCGCGGCCAGCAGGTGGGCCACGGTCAGGTCCTCGCCGCCCAGGGGAACGCGGGACTCCTGCGGCAGGGCCCCGAGCAGCAGGTGGGTGCTCAGGTGGAGCATGGACGCACCGCCCCGGAGCGGACCCGCGAGGTGGGGCAGGAGCTCCCCCACGGGAACGGCACCGCCCTCCCCCAGCGGGGACCGTCCCGGGTAGAAGTCCCGGATGAGCGCCAGCACCTCGGGCCCGGAGAAGGACAGCGACCCCGTCGGGTCCTGGACCAGAACCGGGGCGGCCGTGAGGTCGGCGGGGGCCCGCAGGGAGGCCTCGACCAGCCCGCGGGCGGTGACGGTGTGGGACACCACCGCGCGGTCCAGCATCGCGGCGTGCCAGGGCAGCGCCGCCATCTCCCCCACGCCCGACAGCACCAGGCGGGGGACGCGGCCAGCGCCGAACAGGTCGGCGTCGGAGGCCAGGGGGGCAATCGCACCGCGCGCCCAGGCCAGGACCCCTCCCAGGGCTCCGCGGAACCCCTCCCGGCGGATCGGGGACAAGGCGTCACCGGGCTGCTGCCACCGGAGTTCCTCGCGGGCCCGGTGGAACCGGGTCACCGCCTCGGCCCCCTCCACCAGGTCGGGGAGCTCCACGGTGCGCGCCCCTCCGTCCGCGGTGATCACCAGGGCCCGGCCGCCCCCGCGTCCGGCGGACGGGGCGGGAACGAGGAAGACGAGCGCGTCCCGGCCCAGGCGGCGCAGGGCGCGGGAGATCGCGGCGGTGTCCGGGGGGTGCGTGGCCTCGCGGAAAGCGGGTGTGGCCGCCACGGCCCGCACGACCCGGTGCCGCAGGTCATCGGTCCGGGTGCCCAGGGTGAACGCCCCGGTCAGCCCCGGGCCACCGGGCATCCCCGCGCCGACGGCCTCGCTCGCGACGTCGGCCCCGCCCGCGCCGCCGGCCCCGCCGACACCGCTGGCGCCCTCAGCGCCGCCCGGGTCCTCAGAACCACCGACGCCCTCAGGGCCGCCGACGCCCCCAGGACCGCCCGAACCCCCAGCGCCAACAGCCCCCTCCGCCCCGGGCCCCCACGCGGCGAGATGGGCGGCCCACTCCTCGGCCAGCGGCCCCTCGCCCACCGCGTGCAGGATCTCCGTCAGGCCGGTGTCGCCGGTGGCCACCTGGAGCAGCAGCCCCCGGCCGGCCTCCAGCACCCCCAGGGCGTGGGCGGGGTCCGCACCCGGGAAGCACAGTTCCCGGTGGGCCGCCCGTGCGGCCCGGGCGGCGGCCTGCCGGGCGGGGGCCAGCGCCTGCTCCGTCCCCGGCTGCATCCACGTCCGGTGGACCAGCGCTTCGAGGGAGCGGTTCTCGGCCCGGCGGATCCGGTCGGAGCCCAGCAGGTGCCCGGTCGCCTGCGCCACGGCGGCCGAGCGCCACCACAGCTCCGCGGCCAGGGGGTGGGCGGGGTCGATCTCCTCGCAGATCCGCCCCAGTTCCCGGTCGGCGGTGGCCAGGTCCTGGTAGCTCCGCGCCCGGACGAACCTCTCGTGGGCGAACTCCGCCAGCAGGGCGCGCGCCCGGAGGGTGACCATCCCCGGATCACGGGCGATGATCCCCTCCAGCCACCCCATGACCTCGGTGAGCAGCTCGGGGGTGACCCGGGCGGTCGCGGCGGCGCGCTCTCGGGAGGCCATCACCACGGCGAGGACGGCACCGGCGGCCCGAAGCCTCGCGAGGTCCTCATGCGCCTCGGAGCTGCCCGATCCGGTCCGTGCGGCCTCCATGAGCAGGTCGAACCCCGCCCCTTCGCCCAGGACGCGCCCGGAGTCGCCCCCCTCGGCGAGGAAGAGCAGCAGGCCCAGATCGCCGAGCACGACCCCCCGATGGGGGTGGATCGGGTCGAGGGCGCGCGCCTCCTCGGCGATCTCCCGCGCCCATTGCTCGGGGATGTCGGGCCAGCCCAGCCCCTGCCCCTGGGACAGGGCGGCGCCGATGAACTGGCCCCGGACGCGCAGGTGCAGGAGTCCGCCGGGGGCGAGCCAGGCGCGGATCTCGGGGTGCCGCTGGATCAGGTCGAGCTGGCGCAGCACGGTGGCATAGGCGTTCTCGGCGTCGGCGAGGTCACCGCTGTGGAAGTACCGCAGGGAGAGCATCTCGCCGAGGGAGTGGAGCGCCATGAAGTACTCCTCGTCCGGCGCGTCGTCGGGGACCCCCTGCAACCCGGCGATGACCTTGTCCAGGTGGGAACCGCCCGTCCCCAGCGACTCCTTGATCATCAGCAGCCCCGTGCGGATCAGCGTCCCCAGGGTCCCCGCCGCCTCCCGGTGCTCCGCCGGCAGGTCCTCGAACAGGGAGAGGGCCAGGTCGACGTCCTCCTCCCCGAAGACCCGCGTGTGGAAGCCGAACATGGTGGTCATCCCGAGGAACAGGATGGCACCGGCGCGCGTGCGCGACTCGGCCGAGGCGGTCAGCGGCCGCAGGAGCCCGGCCGCTCGGAGCGCGTCCTCCCTGCCCCGGCCCTGCTCCTTGGGCACGATCTGGATCCGTCCCACGAGGAGGCCGGCCAGGAAGAGCTCCAGCTCCTCGCGTCTGCGGGCCTCTTCCGCCACCCCCGGGAGGGTGAGGATCTCCTCCACCACCTCGACCGCCCGGTCGGCCATCTCCGCGGTCAGGTCCGGCGCGTTCCCGTCCTCCCGCTGGAGGAACTCGTTGCACACCTCCATCACGAGTCCGATCGCCGTGTCGCGCCGGTCGGTGTCCAGGGCCGAGGCGGACGACCGCAGCACGTCGCGCAGGTGGACGAGCAGTTCCAGCAGGTGGCCGACGCCCTCGCCGTGCGCGGCGAGGTCACAGAGGCAGTCGACGAGGTCCCCCAGGACCCAGGCCTCGATGTCCGCGGGCCGCCGCCAGGAGTAACGGCGGACGAGGTCGAGGAGCTCCCGGTAGCGGGCCGCGGCGGCCTCCAGGTCCGCCCGGCCCTGATCGGTGTCCCTACCGGCCAGGCCGGCACGCTCCCCGTGCAGGAGGGCCGCCGTCCTCAGCACCGAGGCCACGGCCGCGGCCGGGTGGCCGCCCTCCGGGTCCACGGTCCGGGATGCCCCGGCCAGATGTTCCAGGGCGCGGTCCAGGTCGAGACGGGCCGCCTCCTCGTCACCGGCCGTCCGGCGCAGGTGGTACCGGTGGCCCAGGGCATCACCCAGATCGGACACCTTCAACGCGTCGGGGCCGCCGAACGCGAGCCGCTCCCACTCGACGACCTCCTCGAAGGCCGCGATCGCCGACGAGGCGTCGTACAGGGCGTCGGGCAGGGCATCGGGCGGAACGGGGTCCTGTTCCACCGCCAATCGGGAGCGGCGGAGCAAGGCGTCACCCAGGAGGAACCAGCTGTCGACCGTCTCCGACCACTGCTCCCCGTCGAACCAGGGCAGCAGCGGCACCACCTCGGTCTTGAAGCGCTCCCCGGCCGCGACGGCCGCGTCCAGGTCCGCCCGCCGGGCCTCGCGGTCCCGGGCCGGTCGCACCTCCTCCAGGTCGCCGTGCACCTCCAGGGCGAGGGCGAGCAGCCCGGTGAGGTCGAGCCTCTCCTCGGGGGTGGGCTCCCCCTCGGGCGCCACCCCCTCGATGAGCCGGTTCAGGTGGGACAGCGCCTCCTCCAGCAGCGCCTCGATCCGCGGGGTCCGTGCGGACCGCCCGTCCGGGGACGCCGGGTCCTCTTCTCCGGCATCCTCCGCCGCGCCCTCCGCCGCGTCCTCCTCCCCGGCGTCCTCCGTGTCCTCCTCCTCTACCGGCCGTTCCGCCGAGAGCCGCATGGCGAGCGTGTGGCAGGCGTCCACCAGTTCCCGGCGGACGCGCTCCTCCTCACCCGCGTCCGCCGACGCCGCCAGCGCGTCCCTGAGGTCATCGAGTTCTCCGAAGGTCATGCTCTCCTCGACGCTCACGTCCCCCACCCCCGCTTGTGGCCGTAGAACCCGGCAGCGATGATCAGCACCAGGGACCAGAGCCCCCGCGCCACGGTGCCCTCGACGACGCCCCGTTCATCGGGGCCGACCGTCCTGGCCAGGTCGTCGCCGGTCCCACCCGGGACCACCCGCACCGCCTCCCACCACTGGCCGAACAGGACCGGCTCGGTCGCCTGGCCGACGTAGGCGAAGAGGACCAGTCCCAGGAACCACAGCCACCCCCGCCACGCCTTCGGTGCCAGACCGATCAGTCCGCCGGCCACCACGGCCACGGCCGCCACCTGTAGGGCGGTGGTGGGCAGGGCCGTCGCCAGCCGGGCCCCCTCCGCGAGCTCCAGCCCTTCCCCTCCCTGGTCCGAGAAGGTCAGTGCCCGGATGGTCTCGCCCAGGACCAGGGCGCAGAACAGGGACAGGCCCACGGCGGGGGCCAGGCCCAGCCCGCCCCACCGGCGCCGGTTCAGGGCGGGCGCCTCCGCGAAGTCCTCGCTGATGCGGGAGTTCCTGACCCTGGCCATGATCCGGCGGAACACCCGGACGCACAGGAGGCAGAGCAGGGCCAGGAAGGGCGCCAGGAAGATCCCCCTCAGGTTCGGGAGGAAGAACGCGTGCAGCAGCTCCACGGGGAGAAAGAGGTAGTCCACCACCCAGCTGGCCCACTCCGGCACCGGCCACCAGATCCCGTTCCACATCCCGCCCACCGTCAAGCCGGGCAACAGGTAGGCGCCCAGGGCCGTCCGGGCGGGCAGCACCCAGACGGCCACGGTGAGCGCCGGACCGTCGAGGTCGTCGGCCCGGGGCTGGGAGAAGGCGATGAGCAGGGCCGCGACGGCCGCGAAGGGCAGGGTGCCCCAGAAGGTGTCGCTGTCGGTGCCGGTACCGGCGCGCAGCGCGGCCGCGGCCAGGGCGATGGCCAGGGCGCCGAACAGGGCGGCCCACAGGCGCCGCGGCCAGGTGTTGCGGTAGGAGCGGGCTCCCTGGCCGACCTTCCTCCGCGCCGCCACGGCCCGCTCGGCGACCAGGTGCGCGGTGACGACCGCCTCGGCCGTCCGCTCGTGCAGGGCGCGCAGCGCCGCCCTGCGGTGCCAGGCCGGCCCCACCAGCGCCCGGGGAAGGAGCCGGGCGAGGTGTCGGGCGGCGGTCCCCTCGGACAGCCGGGTGTCCGTGGCGCCGCCCGCGGGTGTGTCGGTGGCCAGCACAGCGACCGCCTCGCAGAGCACGGCCGCCGGGCCGGCCCCCTGGGAGACGTGGCCGTCCACGCCGTGGTCGGTCTGCCAGCGCGAGATGTCCCGGTCCGTCTCGGCCAGCCGTGCTTCGACCCGGGAGCGGACCTCCTGGGCGGAGACGTCGACACGCGTGATGCGGCGGCAGGTCCCGGTGCCCGGGTCCTGGCAGCCGCCGGGGTGCTCGCACCGGTGCCGGGCCAGGACCCTCGGGATCTCCTCCTCCTTGAGGACGGTCGAGGCCTGCCCGGAGCCGATGATCTCGTCGAACACGTCGGCGTCGGTCTCGACCCTTGATCCGGGCGTCCTTGCGGCCCCGGCCAGGGCGGCCGAGGCGGCCAGCACGGCCAGCCCCTCGGCGTCGGCCCGCCGCCCCCGGTAGTAGGGGGTGGCCGGCGGGTCGAAGGCGATCACGATCGCGGTGGCCGCGAGTTCGAGAAGGCGCTCGGCGTCGGCCTCGGGCAGAGCAGGGGACCTGACACGGCGCCGGACGTACTCCAGGTGGGCGTCCAGCCACTTCATCTCCGGGTCGCGGGCGGCCCACCGGCGCAGTCGGCGCACGTCGCCGTTGTCGTTCTCGTCGTCCCCGCTCCCGAGGTTCTTGGCCAGCCAGGAGACCACCCTCCTCCCGTTGCCGTCGCGCATGGCCTGCTGGACGACCGCGGCGACCTCCCGCGGATTGCGGCAGACGGTGCTCAGGATCTCGACGCTGTCCGGCACCCCGGGGTCCTCGCCGGCCAGCCAGGCCCGGACCTCCGCGGCTCCCCAGCGCAGTGCCCACTCCTCGCGGGTGAGCAGCCCGGCGATGAGGTCCTGCCAGCGCGGATCGTCGGTCTCCTCCCCGGTGAGGTCTCCGTGCACGAGCCGGCCGTACATCAACATGCCGTCCTCGACGAGCTCACCGGAGTGGTCCAGGAAGAGCTGCTCGCCGGTGATCGCCTCCCGCATGATCAGGCCCAGCGCGTACCAGACCTGTTCCTTGTTGTTCAGGCCGTACATCCGCTCGGGGGCGGCGTAGGCGGGGTTGTGCGGGGAGTCGTTCAGGCGGTACTGGGTGAGGGTGTTCCTGCGGGCGCCGCCGAAGTCCACGATGAGGGCGCGCCCCCCGGCGCCGCCGCGGAAGAGGATGTTGTCGGGTTTGAGGTCGAGCGGGTTGTGGTCGACGCCGTCCGCGTCCTGCCAGAAGGCGAGCAGCTCGGTGAGCTCGGCGAGCAGGGACCTGACCTGGTCGCGCGGCAGTCCTCCCCGGCCCAGGCCCGGGGCGATGGCCTCGCGCAGGCTCGGCCCGAGCAGCTCCATGGCGATCCAGGCCCGGCCGTCGTCCTCGTCGAACCCGTACTCGTCGATGCGGGGGGCGTGTTCGGTGCGGCCCTGCCCGTGGAGCTCGACCAGGCGTGTCAGGAGTCGTTCCAGGTCGGGGTCGAGGCGCCCGTCCACGTCGCCGAACGAGGGGAAGTAGACCTTGACCGCCAGTTCCTCGCCGGAGCCCTCGGCCTCTCCCGCCCTGCGCACACGCCAGACCACGCCTTCGGCACCCGAGCCGAGCCTTTCCACCGGGGTGTAGCGGTCGAGCAGCCACGTGGGGAAGACGCGCAGTCCGGACCCGCGCCCTCCGGACGCCCCGCCGGAGCCCTGGGCCCGGGTGGGCGGACTCTCCCCGGCGGAGCCCTGTGCGCGGGTGGGCGGGCTCTGACCCGCGGAACCCTGGGCCCGGGTGGGCGGGCTCTGACCCGCGCTGCCCCGCGCGCGAGTGGGCGGGCTCTGACCCGCGGAACCCTGGGCCCGGGTGGGCGGGCTCTTGCTCGCACTGCCCTGCGCCCCGGTGGGCGGTGCGGGGCCGTCCTCGTAGTCGGTCGGTTCCCCCGGGGCCGAAGGGGTGTCGGCACTCATGCGGTCTGCTCCTGTCAGGGCGGGAGAAAGAGGGGAGGGAGGGGAGAGCGGGCCCCCGCGGTCACAGGTCGTCGTCGATGATCCGCGCGCTGACGTCTTGGGCGAATCTGATGAGGTGGTCGGGGCCCACCTCGACGGGCACACCCTCGGTGAGGGGCCGCCCGTCGACGAAGGTCCCGAAGCTCGACCCCCGGTCGGTCAGGAACAGCGTGTCCTCCCGCCACTCCAGGTGTGCGTGATCACGGCTGACGTTGGGGATGAGGTCGTGTATCTCGGACACATCGGCGAAGGCGGGGGCATCCCGGCCCACCAGCAGCCCTTCGGCGGGGATGACCAGGGGGCGCCCCAGCGCGGGGATACGCAGGCTCCAATAGCGGGGCGGCTGCACCTCGCCGGAATCCTCATGGCCGAGGCCCTCGGGCTCCTCCCCGGCCGCCTGCGCCCCGTCACCGTCCCGCGCCCCGGGCGGGGGGTCCGGGACCAGCTCGTGGTGCATGTGGTTCGGGCAGTACCCGGGACGTGTGCGCACCGGGCACGCGTCGGGGGTCACCTGGCAGCGGTAGGTCGCCACGACACCTCCCCGGCCGTCAGTCCCTGTTCGGCCATGGCCCGTTCCCAGGCCGTGAGCTGGCCGCTCCGGGGCACCCCGATGAGCAGGACGCCCTGCCGCTCCCGCCGGACCTGGACCGGTGCCCGCTCGGGCCGGTGGTCGAGGTGGCGGGCGTAGCGCCGGTGGCCCAGCGCCGTCCGGGGCACCAGCAGCTGGTTGGCCGAGCCGCGCCAGATCAGGGTGGTGGGCAGGCCCGCCCGGTAGCGCCCGGTGATGAGGGCGTCCACCCTGCCCAGGATCCGGGCCACCGCGGGCTCGGCGG
The DNA here is from genome assembly GCF_045446735.1 of Nocardiopsis protaetiae. NCBI lineage: Bacteria > Bacillati > Actinomycetota > Actinomycetes > Streptosporangiales > Nocardiopsidaceae > Nocardiopsis > Nocardiopsis protaetiae. Next base: position 2,507 of record NZ_JBJJBV010000179.1, on the reverse strand, counting down.
CGCGTTCGACGAGCTCGGGGGGCTCGTGGCCGGTGTACAGGAGGATGTCGGCCTCGGCTTCGGCGCGGTCGCGCTCGTCGGCGGCGCCCTCGACCAGGTCGGCCATGGCCGGTGCCTGTTCCAGGGGTTCGCCGCCGCTGATGGTCAGCCCGGTGGCCCCGGCCGCCAAGGCCTGGCGCCAGGTGTCGAGGATCCGCTCGACGGGCACCGGTGTCCCGGCGCCGGCGTCCCAGGTGTCCCGCGACATGCACCCGCGGCAGGCGAAGGAGCAGCCCTGGGTCCACAGGACCAGGCGGCGGCCCGGGCCCAGGACCGTCACGGGGAAGTGGCTGCGTGCCAGGCGGATCATGGCGCCGGGCTCCGTTCGATCACCAGGCGCGGCCGTCCCGTCGCGGGGAGTTCGACGTCCTTCGCGGTGATCTGTTCGCCGCGCCGGACCGGGGTGAGGAAGAGTTCGCGGGCGAGCTGGTCGGTGACGTGGGTCTCCACGAGGCGGCCGACCGCGCGCCCGCCCTGGGCCCGCAGCTTCTCGTTCCGGTACTTCTCGATCAGGAACGACCGGACCGGCTCCGCCACGGTCAGCACGGCGCCGTGCCTGCTCGCCACGCGCTTGACGACCGAGGCGAGCATGAGGTCGAGGATGCCGCCGACGACGTCGTCGGTGATGAAGTCCATCGCGACGAACCCGTCCCCGAACCTGTTGAGCAGCTCGGGACGGCCGATGCCGTCGGCGAAGTAGGCGTTGAAGACATGCCTGAGCGTTTCGCGCACGACCTCGGGTTCGGCCTCGGGGGTGAGCTCGGGGAGCTTCCACCCCTTCTCCTCCCAGGCCTTGCGCAGCGACTCGGGGAGTTTGGCGACGCCCAGGTTGGAGGTGAAGATCAGCACGCACTCGGTGAAGTGGACGGTGGCGCCGCGGCCGTCGGTGAGCCTGCCGTCCTCCAGGATCTGGAGGAAGAGGTCGAAGATGCCGGGGTCGGCCTTCTCGATCTCGTCGAAGAGCAGGACGCTCACCGGGTCGGACCGCACCGCGTTGGTGAGCTCGCCGCCCGCCTCGAAGCCGACGTAGCCGGGGGGAGCGCCGATGAGGCGTTCCCTGGCGTGCTCGGAGGCGAACTCGCTCATGTCGAAGCGGATCGGCTCGGCGTCCTCGCCCCGGATGAGTTCGGCGATGCCCTTGGCCAGCTCGGTCTTGCCGACACCGGTCGGTCCGGCGAGGAAGAGCACACCCCGGGGCCGGTTCGGGGAGCTGGAGGCGTGGGCACCGGTGAGGCCGGTGGCCGAGCGCATGAAGATGTCCATGGTCTTGCGCACGGCGTCCCGCTGGCCCAGGACACGGCTGTTGAGGTAGGCCTCGCCCTCCCGGATCTGGGCGAGGACGCGGGGGTCGGACCAGGGGTCGTCCACGACACCGACCCGGTACAGGCGGGTGGCCTCCTCCAGGCCGTCGGCGCCGAGTTCGCGCTCGACGGCGAGCTGCACGATGGTCTGCACGTCGAGCAGGCCCATGCCGTGGGTGAGCCGGGTCAGCCGGGTGACGTGCCGTTTCGCCTCCCCCTCCGGCAGCCCGGCCGTCAGGCGGCGCAGGGCGATGCCCGCCACCCGCGCCCGGGTGGCGGGGTCGGGGCGGGGGATGGTGATGACCCGGATGCGGGCGTTGCCCATGGCGAAGCTGGCGGGCAGGTCCTCCTGGCGTTCGGCGACCCACACGATGGTGTTGTAGGGGTGCAGGCCCTCGCCGGGGGTGAACGGGCGGCTGGCGCGGTGGGCCAGGGCCTCGGCCGCGGCGAAGAACAGCCGGGTGTTCTCCAGCTGGTGCTGCCCGGGGTCGCCCAGGCGGCCGGCGAAGGGCAGCACGAAACCGACCGGCCGGTCCCGGAGGTTGCCGGCGACGGCGGACATCACCGAGCGCAGGCGCTGGAAGTTGGTGCCGGCGCGGGTGTCCGCGCCCATCTGGGCGGCGTGGCCGCCGCCGGCGTTCACTGCGTCCCGAACGTCCTTGGCCGGCGGCTCCACCACGGGCCTCGGGTCGGATCCCGGGTCGGCCGCGGCTGCCGCGGCGGCGTCGGCCGCCGCGGTCCAGGCCCAGCCGATCCCGTCCTCGACGATGTCGTGCCAGAGCATGCCGCTGTAGCCCCGCCGCTCGAAGAGGAACCGCAGCAGCTGCCCCAGGTCGCTGCCGGGGTCGTCGTCCACCCCGGGCAGGGGGTACCGGTCCCGGACGTTGCCCAGGAGGAGGACCTGCGGGTACATGGTGAGGGCGAGGTCGAGTTCCTCGATCCACCCGGGCGGCCGTCCGCCGCGCTCGTCGGTCACCGCGTCCGCCCGCGGAGGTTCCGGGCCGCCGCCCGGGCGAGCCTGATCCGTTCCTGTTCGGCCGGGTCCTGGGCGCGGTCGGCGAGCTGGTCCGAGCGTGCGGGCGCGGAGAGCCGGGCCGGGCGGGCCGGACGTGTACCGGCGGCGAAGGTGCGGTGGGGGACCCAGTCCAGGGCGGCCAGGTGCGCGAG
>NZ_JBJJBV010000178.1:0-14299 GCF_045446735.1 Nocardiopsis protaetiae | reverse complement strand
GGGCGCGGTCCGTGAGCCGGGAGTGAGCCGGACCGCGCGCGGGTCAGTTGCGGGAGCCCACCGGGGAGCGGTCCTCGTCCGGGTCCGCGTCGCCGTCGGAGGAGGCCGGTGCGGCGGAGCCGTTGGCGGCGACCGCGGCCGGGGCGGCCTCGGTCTCGCCCGCGGACTCGGTGCCGCCCTCCTGGCGCTCCTTGTCGGCGTCCTCGCCGTCGTACTTCATGAGGGCGTCCATGTCGATGGTGTTGGGCCGGTCCAGGACCTCGCGCAGCCGCTCGCGGTCCAGGGTCCCGGTCCAGCGCCCCATCACCAGGGTGCCGACCGCGTTGCCGGTCAGGTTGGTCAGGGCGCGGGCCTCGGACATGAACCGGTCGATGCCGACGATGAGCGCGATCCCGGCCAGCGGGATGACGTCGCCGAACGCGGCCAGCGAGGCGGCCAGGGTGACCAGGCCGGCGCCGCTGACGCCCGCGGCGCCGTTGCTGGAGATCACCATGAACAGCAGCAGGCCGATCTGGGTCCAGATCGAGACGTCCGAGCCGGTGGCCTGGGCGATGAAGATCGCGCCCATCGCCATGTAGATCGCGGTGCCGTCGAGGTTGAAGGAGTACCCGGTGGGGATGGTGAGGCCCACCGTCGACTTCTTCACGCCCGAGGCCTCCATCTTGACCATCATGCGCGGCAGGACGGACTCGCTGGAGGAGGTGCCCAGGACGATGAGGAGCTCGTCGCGGATCAGGCGGATCACCTTGAACAGGCTGAAGCCCGCCATGCGCGAGATGACGCCCAGGACCACCACGATGAAGATCACGCAGGTGATGTAGAAGCTGAGCATGAAGTAGGCGAGGCTGCCCAGCACCTTGCTGCCGTGCTCGCCGATGGTGAAGGCCATGCCGCCGAAGGCGCCGATGGGTGCGGTGTACATGACGATCTTGATGACGCCGAACATGATGTGCGACATCGTGTCCAGGGCGCGGATGGCGGGCTCGCCGCGCTTGCCGAGCATGGTGAGCGCGCAGGCCACCAGGATCGCCAGCAGCAGGACCTGGAGCAGCTGGCCGTCGACGAAGGCGGACATGAAGGAGTCCGGGACGATCGCGCGGAGGAAGCCGGCGATGCCGCCCTCGGTCGCCTCGACCTTGGCGATGGTCTCGGCGGCGTCGGCCTCGTCGAAGGACATGTTGAGCCCGACGCCGGGCTGCATGATGTTGACGGTGATCAGGCCCAGGGCCAGGGCGATGACCGTGGTGACGGTGAAGTACACCATGGTGCGCATCGCCAGGCCGCCGGCCTTGGCCAGGTTGCCCATGCCGGCGATGCCGACGGCGACGGTACAGAAGATCGTGGGGGCGATGACGACCTTGACGAGGGCGATGAACAGGTCGGCGAGCCAGCGCATGCCGGCCGCCTGCTGGGGGAAGGCCAGGCCGACGATGATGCCGAGCGCGATACCGATGAGCACCCAGAAGTACAGGTGGCGGTAGATGGGCTTCTTGACGGGGACGGGGCCAGAGACGGCTCCCTTGCCCGCGGTGGCGGCACGTCCGAAGATCGACATGGCCCCCTCCTCTGAAAGTTTTTGTGCGGCTGGTCACAGGAACTCTCACTGAGAGGCGGGTAACAGTCGAACTTCACGCGGAAACTTAAGATTTACCTGACATTTGCTCACCCATCGTGCCCGCTTATGTCGCCCTTATCGACACAGCGTGAACATGGGACGCCGTTCGTCACGGACAGTGAGGTGGCGCGCGGGTGCGACGACGTTGCGTGCCGGTGAGCGCGCCCCGGTGGGCATCGTCACCCCCTTCGCCATCTCCCTCCCGCACCCGTCCGCGTGGTAGGCCGGGCGCCGGGTTCAGGGCCGCACAGGGTTCAAGAGTGCGCGGGGTTGAGGAGTACGCAGGGTTCAGGACCGCGCCGGGTCGCCCTCGCGGACCCGGACCAGCCGGGTGAGCAGGGCCAGCACCGGCAGCTCCAGCAGCGGCCCGGCCACCAGGGCGACCGCGATGAGCGGCCGGTCCGGGAACGCCGCCACGGCGATCGCCAGCGCGATCGGGGAGTTGCGCGCCACCGAGGTCATGGTCAGCGCCACCCGCTGGTCGCCGGGCAGCCGCAGCAGCCGCGCCGCGCCCAGCGCCAGCAGCGGGGCCGCGACGAAGAAGACCAGCAGCGGCGGCACCAGCGCCGCCAGCTCTCCCGCGTGGGCGAGCACCGTGCGGGCCTGCCAGGCGAACATGGCCGCCACCGCCAGGTACAGCAGCGGCAGCACCGCCGCCGCGGCCCGGTCCACCAGCACCCGGTCCCGCCACTCCGCTCCCTTGAACCGGGCCGCGGCCCACCGGGCGAGCACCGCCGCCGCCAGCGGCACCACCAGCACCAGCAGCACCGACTCCACCAGTGTCCCGCCGTCCACCATCGCGGCCTCGCCGCCCAGCAGCAGCACGTACACCGGCAGCAGCAGCAACTGGAGCACCAGGTTCACCGGCAGCAGCGCCGCCGCCACCCCCATGTGCCCGCGGCCCAGGCGGGTGAACACCAGGTACCAGTCGGTGCAGGGGGTCACGAGCAGCAGCAACAGGCCGATCCGCAGGTCTGGGGCATCGCCCAGCAGGCCCGCGCCCAGCCCCCAGGCCAGCAGCGGGGTGAGGACGAAGTTCAGCACCAGGCTCGCCGCGACGACGGCCCGGGCCGACCGGACCTCGGCCACCTGGGCGGCGTCCACCTGCACGAACACCGCGGCGAGCATGAGCACCAGCGCGGGCAGCACCAGGTGCCCGGCGGCGTCGGCGATCGGGAGCAGCAGCCCCAGGCCCAGCCCCAGCAGGGCGGCCGCGGCCACGAACAGGCTCTGGAACTTCTCGGACGCGGACACGCGGCGGCCTTCCGGCGGTGGGGAACGGGCACCTCAACGGTAGTGCGCGGGGCGGGGCCGGGGCCGGGCGGGACGCCGTGGGGCGTCCCACCCGGCCGGGTGCGGTCCGGGCCCGGGCCGGAACCCGGGACCCGGTCACGACCCGGACCGCACCCCGGGCTCAGGTCGGCAGCGCGCCGCTGCGGGCCAGCTCCCCGTACCACCGCGCGCTCGGCTTGACCGTGCGCGCGAAGGTCTCCCGGTCCACCGCCACCAGCCCGAACGTGGGCCTCCAGGAACCCCACTCGTAGTTGTCCAGCAGTGACCAGTGCAGGTAGCCGCGCACGTCCACCCCGTCGGCCAGGGCCCGGCCCAGCCCGGCCAGCGCGCCCCGGGTGTACTCGATCCGCTCCTCGTCGGAGGCGGTGGCGATGCCGTTCTCCGTGACCAGGACCGGGACCCCGCCGGTGCGTTCGGCGGTGTGCCGGATCGCGCCCTCCAGCGCCCGCGGGTGGAACTCCCACCCGGTGAGGGTGCGGCGGGCGTCCGGCGCCGGGTCCACCGGGCCGTCGGGGCCGATGACCACCCGGGTGTAGGCCTGCACGCCGACGAAGTCGTCCTCGCGCGCCGCGTCCAGGAAGAGGTCCTCGCGCGAGTACGCCCACTCCCGCGCCAGGTCCTCGGCCCCGTCGACCGCCTGGAAGTTCTGGTTGGCCACCGTCCACCCGCTGCGCAGCCCCGGCAGCGCCGACAGCTCCTCGCGGGCGGCATGGTGGGCGGCGACCAGGGCCCGGGAGACCTCGGCGTCCGGCGGGGGCATCGCCCCGGCCACCAGCTCGCGGCGCTCCTCCCGGTCCTCGGAGGTGCGGCGCAGCCCGGAGATCATCGCGACCATGTTCGGCTCGTTGATCGTGCACACCCACGGCACACCGTCCAGGATCGGCAGCACCCGGCGCACGTACCGGCGGAACAGGTCGATGCCCTGCGGCCCGGTCCACCCGCCCCCGGCGGAGAACCACAGCGGCGACGTGAAGTGGTGCAGGGTCACCACGGGGGTCAGCCCCCGCTCCAGGCAGCCCTCGATCATCCGCCGGTAGTGGGCGAGCGCGGCCGCGGAGAACTCGCCGGGAGCGGGCTCGATCCGGGACCACTCCACGCCGAAGCGGTAGGTGTTCAGGCCCAGGTCGCGCACGATGTCCAGGTCCTCGCGCCACCGGTGGTAGGAGTCGCAGGCGTCGCCGCTGAGCTCCTTCAACGGTGAGTCGGGCGCGTGCTCCAGCGCCCAGATGTCGCTGGCGACGTTGCCGCCCTCGACCTGGTGCGGCGCGGTCGCCGCACCCCACAGGAAACCCTCGGGGGTCGTCGTCATCGGTGTCTCCTCCCGGCCCGTCAGCCCGTGTACCCGCCGCGTTCGATCGCGGCCTTTCTCCTGCCCTCGATGTCGGCGACCAGCAGGTCGACCACCTCGGCGGTGACCCCCATCCCGAAGGTGCGCAGGGTGATGAGCGGGACCTGGGCGGCCATCCGCAGCAGTTCCTCGGGGACCTCCCGGAGCTCGGGGACGCCGTCCATGAGCTCGGCGACGACCGGGCCGGCGATCGGGTGCGCCCGCCACTCGGCGATGGTGGAGCGGCCGGTCAGCGGCGGCAGGAACCGGTCTCCGGGGCTCTCGACCTCCCCGGTGAGGCGGATGTCGCGCGAGGACGCGCCGACCTCGACCGTGTACGTCCCGGCGGCCAGGGACCAGCGGTGGTGTCCGGCGTCCCAGGTGCTCAGGTCGCGGCCGGTCAGCGCCAGCTCGACCCGCTCGGCCTCCCCGGGCTCCAGGAACACCTTGGCGAACCCGCGCAGCTCGCGGCGGGGCCGGTCCGGGCGGTCCCGCACGACCCCGGTGTAGAGCTGGGCGACCTCGGCGGCGGCCCGGTCCCCGGTGTTGGTGACGGTGAACGCCACCGTCCAGGAGTTCTCACCGGTCGCGGTGACCTCCAGGCCGGAGTAGGCGAACTCGGTGTAGGTGAGGCCGTGCCCGAAGGGGTGGGCCACCGGCCGGTCCAGGGTGTCGAAGTACCGGTACCCGACGTACACGCCCTCGCCGTAGGAGCAGGTGCCCTGCCCGCCGGGGAAGTGCAGGTACGAGCCGTGGTCGGAGAGCCGCAGCGGGATGGTCTCGGTGAGCCGCCCGGAGGGGGAGACCACGCCGGTCAGGACGTCGGCCGTGGCCGCGCCGCCGGCCTGGCCCAGCAGCCACCCCTCCAGGACCGCGTCGGCGTCGTCCTCCCAGGGGGAGGTCGCCACCACACCGCCGTTGGACAGCACGACCACCACGCGCTCGGCCGCCTCGCGGACCCGCGCCAGCAGGGCGGTCTGGTCGGCGGGCAGGTCGATGTGGTCGCGGTCGTAGCCCTCGGACTCGGCGGCGTCGGGCAGGCCCAGGAACAGCACGGCCGTCCCGGCGGCGCGGGCCGCCGCCACCGCCTCCTCGACCAGGGCCGGGGCGGGGGCGCCGTCCAGCGTGAACCCCGGGGCGAACGCCACCCGGCCGGGCATGGCCGCGTTCAGCGCGTCCAGCGCCGAGTGCACCCGGGTGGGCACCACGTGGGAGGAGCCGCCGCCCTGGTAGCGCGGCGAGCGGGCGAACTCGCCGATGACCGCCACCGGGCGCTCCCGGTCCAGCGGCAGCGCGCCGCGCTCGTTCTTGAGCAGCACCAGCGCCTCGCGCGCCGCCTCCCGGGCCAGGGCGTCGTGCGCCTCGTGCCCGGGGGAGCGGGAGGTGTCGGTGGACACGCGCTCCTGGAGGCGGCGCAGCCGCTCCACGACCGTGTCCAGGACGGACTCGTCCAGGTCGCCGCGTTCGACGGCCGCGGCGATCTCGGCGTCCGTGCCGCTGGGCGGCATCTCCAGGTCCAGCCCGGCGCGGACCGAGTCCACCCGGTCCACGACCGCGCCCCAGTCGGAGACCACGGCGCCCTCGTACCCCCACTCGCCGCGCAGCAGGTCGGTGAGCAGCCACGGGTCCCGGCTCGCGTGCACGCCGTTGACCCGGTTGTAGGAGCACATCACCATGGCGGGCTCGGTGGTCCGGATGACCTCCTCGAACGCCGGGAGGTAGATCTCGCGCAGGGTGCGCTCGTCCACCTCGGCGCTCACCCGCATCCGGTCGGTCTCCTGGTTGTTGACGGCGAAGTGCTTGACGCACGCGCCGACCCCCTGCGATTGCAGGCCCTCCACCAGGGCGGCGGCGATCCGCGCGGTCACGTGCGGGTCCTCCGAGACGTACTCGAAGTTGCGCCCGCACAGCGGGGACCGCTTGATGTTCATGCCCGGGCCCAGGACGACGTCCACGCCCGCGGCGGACGCCTCGGCGCCCAGGGCCGACCCGACCCGGTGCACCAGGGCGGGGTTCCAGGTGGCGCCCAGGGCGACGGCGGGCGGGAAGCAGGTGGCCGGGAGGCTGTGCCCGATGCCGAGGTGGTCGCCCTCCTCGGGCTGGACGCGCAGGCCGTGCGGGCCGTCGGACAGGTGCAGCGAGCGCAGGACACCGTCGACGGCGGTGGTGTGCCAGGTGTCGGAACCGGAGGTGGCCGACGCCTTGGCGGCGAGGGGCAGGGAGGTCGGTGGGGCCGGGGGGCTCGGGGGAACCGGGGTCGGGGGAGGGGTGGCGTTCATGGGGGCCTTTCGGGTGAGGGTCAGGTGTCGTCGGTCTCCTCGACGGCGACGCCCAGGAGACGCAGGTAGTCCAGGGCTGAGGCGCGCATGTCGACGGATTCGGGGGCCAGCAGCCACTGGACCTGGAGGCCGTCCAGGAGGGCGAGGAGCTGGACGGCGGCCGTCTCCGGGGACACCCCGGGACGGTCCGCGAGCAGGACGGTGAACGCCGAGGCCAGGCGCTCGCGCAGGATCTCGTAGCGGCGGGTGAAGTAGAAGTTCGCCGGGTGGTCGGGGTCGGTGGCCTCGGCGGAGAGCTTGGCGTAGAGGGAGACCAGGCCGGGGATCCGGGAGTTGCGCTCGATGATGCCGACGAGGTTCTCGATCAGCTCGGCGGAGTCCAGTCCCGGGTCGAGCACCAGGGGCGCGTCGACCTGGTCGCGCCTGGTCAGGACGTCGATGAGGGTGGCCTCCTTGCTGGGGAAGTGGTGCAGGACCCCCGCGTGGGTGAGTCCGGCGTGGGCGGCGATGTCGCGCAGCGACACCGCCCGGTACCCCGATCGGGAGAAGAGCTCGAAAGCGGCGTCGATGATGCGCTGCCGGGTGCGTTCACCCTTGGTCAGGCGGGGGTGTTCGGGGGTCTGCTCGGTCACCGGGGTTCTCTCCTCGCGCTGCGTTGTCCCCCGGTCCCCGTCGGGGACCGGATGTGCGATGGCTAAGAGGTTACGGCTCCGGTGCCCGTGTTCTCGCTGATCGAAGGCCCTTTCTGATCCGCTCCCGAGTGGTGTACGGTGTGCGTCACAAAACCTACCACATGGTTAGTTTGTGATCTGCCTCTCTTGCTTGCCTTCGGGTGCACCCGCCCCGGACCTCCCCCACGGAGTGACACATGCAGAAAAGAACCGGCCTCACCACGGCCGTCGCCGCGGTCGGCGCGACGACGCTCCTGCTCACCGGCTGCGCCGGCGGGGACGGGGGCGACCCCGATACCTCGACCCTGTCCATCGCGACCATGACGTTCCCGCAGAGCCTCGACCCCGCCGAGGCCATGGGGTCGGCGCTGCCCTACTTCCAGGCCGTCTACGACACGCTGGTCAAACGCGAGCCGGACGGCTCCTACACGCCGATGCTGGCGACCGAGTGGTCCTACGACGACACGCTCACCGAGCTGAGCCTGACCCTGCGCGAGGACGTCGCCTTCGACGGCGGCACCCCGTTCGACGGCGAGGCGGTCAAGGCCAACCTGGAGCGGTTCCGCGACGCCGGGGGCGGCCAGGCGGCGACGATGGCCTCCCTGGAGGAGGTCGAGGTGGTCGACGCGACCCACGTCGTCCTGCACCTGTCCCAGCCCAACCCGGCGATGCTCTTCTACCTCAGCGACGCCGCCGGGCTGATGGCCGACCCGGCCGCGTTCGACGGGGAGGGCCTGGGCACCGACCCGGCCGGGACCGGCCCCTACGAGCTGGACACCGGGCGCACCGCCGTCGGCACCACGTGGGTCTTCACCCGCGCCGACGACTACTGGGGCGAGGAACCGCCCTACGACGAGATCTCGATCGGGTACTTCGACAACGAGACCGCCATCGTCAACGGGCTGCGCACCGGCCAGATCAACGCCGCCCTCGTCCAGACCGCCGACCAGCAGCAGGTCGTGAGCGAAGACGCGGCCCTGGAGACCCTCCCGCAGAGCATCGACTACCAGGGGATCATCCTCTTCGACCGGGACGGCGCCCTGGTCCCCGAACTGGCCGAGCCGAAGGTGCGCCAGGCCGTCGCCCACGCCCTGGACCGCGCGACCATGCTCGAACAGCTGCGCGGCGGGCAGGGCGAGATCACCGACCAGGTCTTCGGCACCGAGACGGCCGCCTACGACCCCGAACTCGACTCCCGCTACCCCTACGACCCGGACCGGGCGCGGGAACTGCTGGAGGAGGCCGGGTACCCCGACGGGTTCTCCCTCACCCTGCCCCGGATCGGCGCCATCGTCCCCGACGCCATGGCCGCCAGCATCAAGACCGACCTGGCCGCCGTCGGCATCGACCTGGCCTGGGAGGACCTCGAACAGGGCAACGCCCTGTCGCGGATCTTCGTCGACCAGGCCTTCCCCGGCATGGTCATGAACAACGCCCAGCCCGCCGAGGACTGGATCACCGTCGCCGAACTCGTGCTGCCCGGCACGTTCAACCACCGCGGCAACACCGACGAGGCCGTGCAGGAGCTGACCGCCGAACTCCAGAACTCGCCCGCGGGCGAGGGCGACGAGGCCGCCCGGGAACTCAACCGGCACCTGGTCGAGCAGGCCTGGTTCGTGCCCTTCTACCGGATGCAGTACCTGCACGTCACCGACGGCACCGTCGCCGTCGAACCCCAGTCGGGCATGGCCGTGCCGTCCCTGTACAACTACACCCCCGTCGACTGACCCATGGCGTTCTTCGTCCTGAGGAGGGCGGGATCGGCGCTGCTGCTCCTGCTCGTGGTCTCCGCCCTCTCCTTCACCCTGCTGTCGATCCCCGACCTCGACGTCGGGCGCCAGCTCCTGGGGCCCGGCGCCGACCAGGAGCTGGTCGACGCCCGCAACACCGCCCTCGGCCTGGACCGGCCGGTCGTCGTCCGCTACCTCGACTGGCTGCTGTCCGCCGTCCGCGGCGACCTGGGGACCTCCTGGTTCACCGGCGAGGACGTCTCCCGGGCCATCGGCAACCGGCTCCCCGTCACCCTCAGCCTCATGGTGGGCGTGACCCTGGTGACCGCCGTCGCCTCCTTCGGCCTGGGCGTGTGGGCCGGCGTGCGCCGCGGGTTCGTCGACCGGATCGTGCAGGTCGTCGGCGTGGTCGGCTACGCCCTGCCCGGATTCCTGGTCACCCTCGTGATCGTGCTGGTGTTCGCGGTGCAGCTGCGCTGGTTCCCCGCCATCGGCTACATCCCGCTGAGCAGATCCGTGAGCGGCTGGCTGAGCACCGTCACCCTGCCGGTCCTGTCCCTGTCCATCGCCTCCGTCGCCGGGGTCTCCCAGCAGGTCCGCAGCTCGGTGATCGAGGTGCTGGGCCGCGACCACGTGCGCACCCTGCGCGCCCGCGGGCTGCCCTCCGGGCGGGTGGTGTTCCGGCACGTGCTCCGCAGCGCCGCCACCCCCGCGCTCACCGTGCTGGGCCTGCAGTTCGTCGGCCTGCTCGGCGGCGCCGTCCTGGTCGAGCAGATCTTCGGCCTGCCCGGCATCGGCGCCATGACCGTCCAGTACACGACCCGCGGCGACGTCCCCGTGATCATGGGCCTGGTGATGATGACGGTGATCGGTGTCGTCGTCATCAACCTCCTCGTGGACGTCCTCGTCGGCTGGCTCGACCCGAAGGCGAGGCTCACGTGACCGAGCAGAACACCCCCGCGGCGGCCGCCGTTCCCGCGCCCCCGCGGCGCTCCGGCGTGGTGCGGCGGTTCCTCACCGACCCCCAGGCCGTCCTGTCCTGCCTGGTCCTGCTGGTGATCGCGGGCCTGGTGCTGTTCGCCCCCTGGGTGACCCCGCACGACCCCGACGCCGCGAACCTGCGCGACGCGTTCGGCCCGCCCGGCGACGGGCACCTGCTCGGCTTCGACTCCGCGGGCCGGGACGTGTGGGCGCGCCTGCTGTACGGCGGGCGCAACACCCTGGGCGGGGCGCTGCTGGCCGTCGCCGTCGCCCTGGCCGTCGGGGTGCCCGCGGGCCTGGCCGCCGGATACCACGGCGGATGGTTCGACACCGCCTCCGGGTGGGTCGTCAACCTGGTCATGGCGCTGCCCGCCATGGTCGTCCTGCTCGCCTCCCGCGCCGTCCTGGGCCCCACCGTGTGGGTGCTCATGATCGTGCTCGGCGTGCTCGTCTCACCCTCCTTCTACCGCCTGGTGCGCGGCGTCGTCGCCGGGGTCCGCGGGGAGCTGTACGTGGACGCCGCCCGGGTGTCCGGGCTCGGCGACCTGCGCATCATCGCCCGCCACGTGCTGGTGGTCGTGCGCGCGCCCATCATCATCCAGACCTCGCTGGTCGCCGGGATGGCCATCGGACTCCAGGCGGGCCTGGAGTTCCTGGGCATCGGCAGCGGCTCGCTGCCCACCTGGGGCGCGATGCTCAACGAGGCGTTCACCAACATCCAGCGGGCGCCGCTGTTCATGCTGTGGCCCGGCCTGGCGCTCGGGCTCACCAGCGCCGCGCTGGTCCTGCTGGCCGGGGCGATGCGCGACGTTCTGGAGGACCGCGGCGTCGCCCCCGCCACCGGGCGCCGCTCCCGCCGGGCCGCCGACGCGCCCACCACCCTGGAGACCGCCGGCGAGCGCGCCGACCTGCTGTCGGTGCGCGACCTCGCGGTCGCCTACACCCGCGCCGACGGCTCCGCCACCGAGGTCGTCCACGGGGTCGACCTCGACGTGCGCCGCGGCGAGATCCTCGGCCTGGTCGGAGAATCCGGCTCCGGCAAGTCCCAGACCGCGTTCTCGGTCCTGGGCCTGCTGCCCGTTGGCGGCCGCGTCGCCCGCGGCAGCATCCTCATCGACGGCACCGAGGCCGTCGGGGCGAACGAGCGCACCCTGCGGGGCCTGCGCGGCGCCACCGTCGGCTACATCCCGCAGGAGCCGATGAGCAACCTCGACCCCGCGTTCACCGTCGGCGACCACCTCACCGAACCCCTGCGGGTCCGCGGCGGCCTCACCCGGGCCCAGGCCCGGGACCGGGCCCTGGAACTGCTGCGCCAGGTGGAGATCCCCGACCCGGAACGGGTCGTGTCCGCCTACCCGCACCAGATCTCCGGCGGCATGGCCCAGCGGGTCCTCATCGCCGGGGCGATCTCGCTCGACCCCGCCCTGCTCATCGCCGACGAACCCACCACCGCCCTGGACGTCACCGTCCAGGCCGAGGTCCTGGCGCTGCTCCGCCGCCTCCAGGCCGAACGCGGTCTGGGCGTCCTGCTGGTCACCCACGACCTCGGCGTGGTCGCCGACCTGTGCGACCGGGTCGCCGTCATGAGCGGCGGCCGCATCGTCGAGACCGGCACCGCCGCCGACCTCCTCACCCGCCCGGAGCACCCCTACACCCGCCGCCTCCTCGCCGCGGTCCCCGACGACGCCCCACCCCGCACCCCCTGGACCCCGGAGGCCCGATGACCGCCCCCGCACTACGGGCACCCCGGCCCGCCACGTCCGACCCCGACCCTGTACGGCGGTACACCGGCCCCACCGGTCAGATCGGCTGCTGCCACAGGTGTCCGCTGGGGGAGTGGCAACCCGGCACGCCCGACCCCGGCCCGGGCGTCGTACGGCGGCACACCGGCCCCACCGGCCCCAGCGGTGGCCGCGGGTGTGTGCCGCGGGGGTGGCAAGGAGCCGCCGGACACGGCCCTGGTACGGGTGTCGTACAGCGGTCCACCGGCCACAGCGAGCACACCGGTCACAGCCGCGGCCACCGCAGGTGTGCGCCCCGGGCGCAGCAGCCCGGGACACCCGGCCCCGGCCCGGGTGTTGCACGGCGGCACACCGGCCACAGCGGTGATCACCGCGGCTGTGCGCCACGGGCGTGGCGAGAGGGTCCCGGGCACGGCTCTGGCCCGGGTGCTGCACGGCGGTGCATCGGCCTCACCGGCCCCACCGGCCACAGCGAGCACACCGGTCACGACGGTCACGACGGACGGGAGACGGACACATGACCGACCACGAAGCCCTGCTGGAGGTGCGCGATCTGCGGGTGTCCTTCCCCGGGTGGACGCGGCGGGCGGCGCGCACCGAGGTCCTCAAGGGGGTGTCGCTGGACATCCGGCCCGGGGAGACCCTCGGCCTGGTGGGGGAGTCCGGTTCGGGTAAGTCCACCATAGGCCGGGCGGTGCTGGGACTGGTCCCCGTGGCGGGCGGCACCATCACGTTCGCCGGGGAGCGGATCGAACACGCCGGCTGGCGGCGGCGACGCGCCCTGAGCCGGGAGATCCAGGTGGTCTTCCAGGACCCCTACACCTCGCTCAACCCGTCCCTGCTCATCGGCGACACCCTCGCCGAACCCCTCATCGCCCAGGGGACACCCGCCCGGCGGGCCCGGGAGCGGGTCGCCGACCTGCTCGACCGGGTGGCGCTGCCCGCCGACGCCGCACACCGCCTGCCCCGCGAGTTCTCCGGCGGCCAGCGGCAGCGGGTGGCCATCGCCCGCGCCCTGGCCATCGAACCCCGGCTGATCGTCTGCGACGAACCGGTGTCCGCCCTGGACCTCACCACCCAGCGCACCGTCATGGACCTGCTGTTGGACATCCAGGAACGCACCGGCGTCTCCTACCTGTTCGTGTCGCACGACCTGTCGGTGGTGCGCGCGCTCAGCCACCGGGTGACGGTGATCCACCGCGGCGAGCTGGTGGAGACCGGCCCCGCCGAGCAGGTCACCCGCACACCCGAACACCCCTACACCCAGCGGCTGCTGCTGTCCGCCCCGGTCACCGACCCCGAACGGCAGCGCGAGCGTCGCGCCGAATACGAGAGGCGATTCCGTGTCCCCGCTTCCTGAACACCCGGTCGGCGGCCCCGTCCCCGCACCGGTCACCGCACCCACCGGCCCGCCCGTGCGGATCGGGGAGGGCCGCCGGATCACCCTGTCCGGGGCGCCCGCCGACGCCGCCGCCTGGTTCGCCGACCTCGCCCTGCGGCTGCACGGCGTCCGGGTGGAGGAGGTCGCCGCGGGCGGCGACGTGCACGTGGTCCGTGGCGAGGTCGCAGAGGTGCCCCCGGCCGCCGGGACCGACCCCCGGCCCGCACCCGCCGACGAGCGGCACCGCGTGGACATCGCCCCCGGCGGGGTGCGGGTGACCGCGGCCTCCGACGAGGCCGCGTTCCGGGCGCTCACCGCCCTCGCCCAGCTCCTGCACGCCGACCGGGACGTGCGCGCGCCCGGCGGCACCCTCGCCGACGGGCCCCGGTACGCCTGGCGGGGGCTGTCCCTGGACGTGGTGCGGCACTTCTTCACCGCCGACGAGGTGCGGCGGGTCATCGACCTGCTCGCCCTGTACCGGTTCAGCGTCCTGCACCTGCACCTCACCGACAGCGAGGGGTGGCGGGTGGAGTCGGCGGCGTGGCCCCGGCTCACCGCGGGCGGGCCGCACTACACCCGCGCCGAGTTCGCGGAGCTGGTGGAGTACGCCGCCCGGCGGTGCGTCACCGTGGTGCCGGAGGTGGACCTGCCCGGGCACACCGGCGCCGCGTTCGACGCCTACCCCGAACTCCAGGGCGACCTCCCGGTGATCCACCCGCGGGTGCGGTTCCTGCACCCGGACGTGCCCGTGGCCCGCGACTTCGCTGGCGACGTCATCGGGGAGTTCGCGGAGCTGTGCCCGGGGCCGTTCCTGCACATCGGCGGGGACGAGCCGTTCGGCATGGAACACGACGACTACGTGCGGTTCGCCCGCCACACCCACGCCTGCGCCCGGGCGGCGGGCAAACGGGTGGTGGCCTGGCAGGAGGCCGCCCGGGCCGGGGTCATGGACGGTCGGGACGTCCTCCAGTACTGGATCGGCGCCCCCGACGAGTTCGACCCCGAGAGCATCAAGGAACAGGTGCCCGAGGAGTTCCACGCCCTGGTCGACCGGGCCGCCGAGACGTTCCGGATCTCCCCGGGGGACGTGCCCGCGGGCATCGCCGCCGGGACGCCGGTGCTGGTCTCGCCCAACTCGGTGCTCTACCTCGACCGCCCCTACGCCGAACCGGCCGCCGCCGACCAGGAGGGGATGCGGGCCCGTCTCGGCCTGCCCGCCTACCCGCCGATCACCCGGGAGGCCGCCTTCGACTGGGACCCGGGGTCGGCCGCGCCGGGCG
>NZ_JBJJBV010000177.1:0-14520 GCF_045446735.1 Nocardiopsis protaetiae | reverse complement strand
GCCGAAGGTTCCCGCCCATGGGGGCACCCGAGCGCTGGGCCAAGGCGAAGCGGAGGCCCGAAGCAAGCTCAGTCGTCGACCAGGGAGCGGAAGGACCGCAGCGCCACCGACAGGGTGGCCAGGTCGAACCGCTCGTTCTCCTGGATCTCGGACAGGGTGATCCCGGCCCGCTCGACGGCCTCGCGGTTCTGCTCGATCCAGGCCGTCATCAGCGCCTCGACCGAGTCGTCCGGGGCGCCCGACTCCAGCACCCGGCCGGTGAGGGCCGCGTGCGCCTCGTACAGGTCGTCGCGCAGCGCGCCGCGCGCCATCGTGCCCCACCGGTCGTCGCGCGGCAGGTCGATGATCCGCTCACGCCACCAGCTGATGTTGAGCCGGTCGGCCAGCTCGAAGTACAGCTCGGCGACCTTCTCCACCGGGCGGCCGGTGCGGTGCGCGATCTCCACCAGGTCCAGGGTGGAGTAGGCGGGCACCATGACCGCGACCCGCTCGGCCAGGTCGGCCGGGACGCCCTGGGCGACGTACCGGTCGCGGCGCTCGACGAACGCCTCCCGGTCGCGGCCGCGCAGCAGCCCCACCAGGCGGCCCAGGACCTCGCCCACACCCTCGGCGAAGAACCCGATCTCGGTGCGGATGTCGAACGGGAAGCTGCGGTTGCGCAGCAGCCAGCGGGCCGAGCGCTCGGCGAGCTTGCGGGTCTCCAGCAGCAGGGTGAGCTGGCTGTCCACCGAGATGCGGTGGTCCAGGTCCTCCACGCCGCCCCAGAACTCCTGGAGCCGCAGCACCTCCTGGACGACCAGGTAGGCGCGGGCGATGTCCGCGCCGCTGGAGCCCAGCTCCTCGTTGAGGCGGAAGGCGAAGGTCAGCCCGGAGCGGTTGACCATCTGGTTGACGACCTGGTTGACGATGACCTCCTGCCGCAGCGGGTGGGTGGCCACCGCCCGCGCGAACCGCTCCGTGCGCAGCGGCGTCGGGAAGTACCCGACCAGGGTGTCGGCCAGGTACGGGTCGTCGGCCAGGTCGGACAGGCCGATCTGGTCCTTGAGGCTGATCTTGGCGTAGGAGAGCAGGGTCGCGAACTCCGGGCCGGTCAGGCCCTGGCCCGCGGCGCGCCGCTCCGCGATCGCCTTGTCGGAGGGCAGGTCCTCGATCTTGCGCTTGAGGACCTTGGTGCGCTCCAGGTGGCGCATGAAGCGGCCGTGGACGTGCAGCATCTGGTGGGCCTGCTTGCGGGCGGCGGCCAGCACCGTGTTCTGCGCGTAGTTGTTGTCCAGGACCAGTTCGGCGACCTCGTCGGTCATGCCGATGAACAGGCGGTCGCGCTCGTCGGCGTCCAGGGAGCCGTCGCGCACCTCCCGGTCGAGCATGATCTTGATGTTGACCTCGTGGTCGGAGGTGTCCACACCGGCCGAGTTGTCGATGAAGTCGGTGTTGACCCGGCCGCCCTCGCGGGCGAACTCGATGCGGGCGGGCTGGGTCAGGCCCAGGTTGCCGCCCTCGCCGACGACCTTGACGCGCAGCTCGGAGGCGTCGACGCGGAGCTGGTCGTTGGCCTTGTCCCCGACCTCGGCGTGGGTCTGGGAGGTGGCCTTGACGTAGGTGCCGATGCCGCCGTTCCACAGCAGGTCCACCGGCGAGGACAGGATCCGGCGGATCAGCTCGTCGGGGGTCAGCGCCGTGACCTCGTCCTCGATGCCCAGGGCCGCGTGGACCTGCGGGCTGACCGGGACGGACTTGGCCGAGCGCGGGTACACGCCGCCGCCCTCGGAGATCAGCGCCGGGTCGTAGTCCTCCCAGCTGCTGCGCGGCAGGTCGAAGAGCCGCTTGCGCTCCACCCAGGAGGTGTGCGGGTCCGGGGCGGGGTCGAGGAACACGTGCCGGTGGTCGAACGCGGCGATCAGCTTGATCTGCTGCGACAGCAGCATGCCGTTGCCGAACACGTCGCCGGACATGTCGCCGACGCCGACCACGGTGAAGGGCTCGTTCTGGACGTCGACGCCCATCTCCCGGAAATGGTACTTGACCGACTCCCAGGCGCCGCGGGCGGTGATGCCCATGGCCTTGTGGTCGTAGCCGACCGAGCCGCCGGAGGCGAAGGCGTCGCCCAGCCAGAAGCCGCGCTCCTTGGAGATCGCGTTGGCGATGTCGGAGAACGTCGCGGTGCCCTTGTCGGCCGCCACCACCAGGTAGGAGTCGTCGCCGTCGTGCAGGACGGTGCGCTCGGGGTGGACGATGGCGCCGTCGACCAGGTTGTCGGTGACGTCGAGCAGGCCGCTGATGAAGTCCTTGTAGCAGGCGACGACCTCGGCCATGACCTGCTCGCGGGTGCCGCCCTCGGGCAGGCGCTTGCAGACGAACCCGCCCTTGGCGCCGCTGGGGACGATCACCGAGTTCTTCACCATCTGTGCCTTGACCAGGCCCAGGACCTCGGTGCGGAAGTCCTCCAGCCGGTCCGACCAGCGCAGGCCGCCGCGGGCGACCCTGCCGAAGCGCAGGTGGACGCCCTCGACGCGCGGCGAGTAGACGTACATCTCCAGCCGGGGCCGGGGCTGGGGCAGGTCCGGGATGCTCTGCGGGTCGAGCTTGAGCACCAGGTAGGGGTGCTCCTGGTAGTGGTTGGTGCGCAGGGTGGCCTTGATGACGGCCAGGAAGGACCGCAGCACGCGGTCGTGGTCCAGGCTGGCCACCGACTCCAGCTCGCCCTCGATCTTGCCGACCAGGGCCTCGGCGCGCTCGTCGCGGCCGTCGTCGGGCTGGTCGGGGTCGAAGCGGGCCTGGAACAGGTCGATGAGCAGGCCGGTGATCCCGACGTTGGCGGCCAGGATGTCGGCCAGGAAGTCGGGGGTGAAGGTGGAGCCGGTCTGGCGCAGGTACTTGGCGTAGGCGCGCAGCACGGTGAGCTGGCGCCAGTCCAGCCCGGCGCGGACGACCAGGGTGTTGAAGCGGTCGGACTCGCCCAGACCCTGCCAGGAGGCGTCGAAGGCGTCCTCGAACAGCTCCTTGAGCCGGTCGTCGGGCAGGTCGGCGGCGGTGATGGGGCCCAGGCCGAAGTCGTAGATCCAGACCCGGCCCACACCCTGGACGGTGATGTCGTAGGGCCACTCGTCGACGACCTCGACGCCCAGGTGCTCCAGGACCGGCAGGACCCGGGACAGGGAGATGGGCTCGCCGACGCGGTAGACGCGGAAGCGCCAGGCGTCGGTGTCGGGGTGCCGGTAGAGGCTGGCGGAGAACGCGCCGTGCCGCTCGTCGGGCCCGGTGCCCTCCAGCAGCGCCTCCAGGGCGCCGATGTCGCCGGCGGCGACCTCGGGCTGGTTGTCGACCTTGTACGCCTCGGTGAGGCCGGAGCCGTAGCGCTCCTTGTACTCGGTGGCCTTGTCCGGGCCGAAGGCGTCGGTGAGGGCGTCGTCGAAGTCGGTGTCCCAGGAGCGGGCGGCCCGGCGGACCTTCTCCTCCAGGGCGAGCTGGTCGATGTCGGCCAGGGTCTCGCCGTGGCGGGCGCGCGCCACCAGGTAGAGGCGGGCCAGCGGGGCGGCGCCGATCATGACGTTGTGGTCCATGGTGGCGCCCTGGAAGGCGTCGGCCAGGACCTCCTGGATGTCCAGGCGTACCCGGGTGCTGTACTCGTCGCGCGGCATGTACACGAAGCAGGACATGTACCGGCCGCCGTAGGGGTCGCGGCGCATGAACAGCTTGGTGCCGCGGCGGTCGCGCAGGCGCATCACGCCGCGGACGATGGTGTACAGCTCGCCCACGGGGATCTGGAGGATCTCCTCGCGCGGGAAGGTCTCCAGCAGTTCGGTGAGGTCGCGGCCGTCGTAGCTGTCGGCCTCGAACCCGGCCAGGGCCAGGACCTCGGCCTGCTTGCGGCGCAGGATGGGGATCTGGGCGATGCTCGTGTTGGTGGCCTGGGAGGTGAACAGCCCCAGGAAGCGGCGCTCGCCGACGATGTTGCCCTGGGCGTCGAACTTCTTGACGCCGATGTAGTCCAGGTACTTGGGCCGGTGGACGGTGGAGTGGGAGTTGGCCTTGGTGAGCACCAGGATGTAGGGCTCGCGGGCCTTGCCGCGGATCTCCGGGGGCAGGGCGGCGAAGCTGGTGGAGGCCGGGGAGTCCATGCGCATGATGCCCAGGCCGGTGCCGGGTTCGGGGCGCAGGGCGTCGTCGCCGTTCTCGTCGGTGACCAGCGAGTACTCGCGGTAGCCCATGAAGGTGAAGTGGCGTCCGGCGACCCAGCGCAGGAAGTCGACGCTCTCGCCGATCTCGCGGGCGTCGACGCCCCCGGCGACCAGGCGGTCGGGGTAGGCGGCCAGCTCGTCGGCGATCCGGATGGCCCGGTCGCTCATCTTGGCGGCGTCCTCGTCCACGTAGCGGACGTCGTTGAGGACGGACTCGACCCGGTCGGTGATCTCCTTGACCCGCTCGGGGTCGGTCTGCCGGTCGATCTCGATGTGCATCCAGGACTCGTCGACGGGCAGCAGGCCGTCGCCGCCGATCTCGGGGTCGATCTGGCGGAGGTTCCCCTCCAGGTCGCGGCCCACGGTCATCTGGGGGTGGATGATCAGGCGGACGCCGGCGTTGAGCTCGCGCAGGACCATGGTCACGGAGGAGACGAGGAAGGGCGCGTTGTCCGTCACCGTCTCGACGATGCTCGTCTGGGAGTCCCAGCCGTCGCGTTCGAGGGTCGGGGTGTGCACGCGGACCTTGGCGCGGCCGGGGCGGCGCTGCGCGCCGAAGGCGCGGTGGGCCTCGGCCATCCCGCAGATCTGTTCGGGCGTGCGGCCCGCGATCTCTTCCGGGTCGGTGTGCCGGTAGTAGAGGGGGAGGAAGCGGCGGACGGCCTCGGCCTCGTCGGCGCCGAGCCGGGGGCCGGGGGACCACTTGGTCGCCGCTTCGGCGAGCAGCTGCTGGAGGGTGCCGTCGGATTGCCCGGACATGTGTCTATCTCACTCCTTTGTGAGCAACGTCGCACGAGCGCTGTGGGATCACCGGGTCATGTGCCCTGTGAATCCCTGAGCTGATGTGTGATTTTCCGTGAGCCGCCGAGGGCGCGAGGGACCCCGGAGGCGGTGTAGTGGTGGTGTGACCTGTGCGCACAGGCTGGAAGAAGGAGGCTTCGGACCCCATTGTCAGTGCCTCGTCCAAGAACACAGGCTACTGGTTTTCACGCCGCAGGGCAGGAGCAACACCGTTAACCCACGGTTACACACTGTAAGAAACGGATTGCGACAGTCGGTGGCGATGTACACGAGGGTTCACCTCGACCCGGTCGGGGACGTACGCGTCGTTATCGAGCCGTTGTCGAATCGGTCGCCTGGTGGACGGCGGTCATCACGGCGCGGGGATCGGTGAGATCGGGCAGGATCACCTGCGCGCCCGCCTCGCGCAGCTGCCCCTCCGTGGTGGGCCCGTTGAGGACCCCGACCGGAACGGCCCCGCCGATCAGGGCGGCCCGGACATCCGGAACGTTGTCGGTGATCAGGACGGTGCTGGAGTCGGGGATCATCCCGCCCTCCGCCGCGTGCAGGCGGATCGACTGGATGAGCGTGGACTTGGGGTAGTTGACCGACCCGTAGCCGCCGATGCCCAGGTTCAGGTAGGTGTCCAGGCCGAAGGCCACCAGCTTGGCGGTGGCCACCGTCCGGGGACTGCCGCTCACCACGGTCTGCACCGTGCCGGGCAGCGAGGCCACGGCCGCCAGCGAGGCCGCCGCCCCGGGCATCACCCGGCCCTTGGCGGCCAGCTCCCCCGCCCGGACCTCGAAGGCGGCCTCCAGGGCCGTGAGGAACTGGGAGAGGGTGTCGACGTCGGGCTCGATGTCGACGTAGTTGCGGGCGCAGAACTCGAAGAACATCTCCGAGTCGGTGCGGCCCGCGGTCGAGGTCAGGTAGACCAGGGGCTCACCGGTGACCTTCTCGAAGGCCTCGGCGTAGGCGGCCCGCATGACCCGGCCGACGTCGAGGAGCGTGAGGTCGATGTTCCATAGCACCAGGCGGCTGATGGCGAACTCCTCGGGTGATGCATGACGGTCGGACTCCCCTATTGTGCCGCACGACCGTTTCGCGTGGAGTACCCCGTCCGGGACCGGCCACGGGGGGTTCGCCTCATTCCCGGTGAAGGGCCTGTTCCGGGCCGGGCAGGCCGGTGGCGGCCCGCCAGGCGGCGGTGAGGGCGGTGGCATAGGCGACGATGGCGGGGGTGGCGTTCAGACGTTCGTTCTCGGCATCGACGAACTCGTCGCCCACCGGGTCGTCACCACGCCCCTGCTCGATGAGCCGGGCGAAACGGTTGCGCAGTTCGGGGATGCGCCGAACGCGGTGGAACATCGCCTCCCACTCGGCGGCGGCACGCTCCACGCTCTGGAGGTGGTCGTCGGGAATCCTCCCGGACAGGGCCTGCGCGACCTCGTCGGGTCCGGGCAGCAGGGGGAGGGTGTGCAGCAGCCAGGCCTCGCCCCAGACGACCCGGCGGCGGCCCTCGACGCTCATGTCGATGCCGAGTTCGCGGTCGAAGCGGTTGAGGCCGGTCCCCTCGAAAACGACTCTCAACCCCAGGGCCTTCATGTACTCGTCCTGGTAGATCAACGCGCTTCCCGATCCGGAGGCGCTGATACCCCGGCTGGCGAGCATCTTCTCCCGTTCATCGTCGTCGGGGCCGGACAGGTGCACGGCCTGGTCGTCGTCCAGGTGGGCGCCAGGGTCGGCGGCCAGCAGCCGGGCGGGGGCGCAGGGGGTGCCCGATCCCAGGGCCAGCACGGCCCGGGCGGCCGCGTCGGCCCACCACGCGGCATGGGCGCGGGTGGTGGAGCGGTACTCGTGCCAGGTGTCCTTGGCCAGGTCCGTCCGCGCCTCGGCGACGTGCTCGGCGAGGTTGCGCAGGCGGTGACCGTCGAAGCGGTGGTGCTCGGGGGTGGCGCGGATGTCGATGAGGTGGTCCTCGGCCGCGGTGAGCTCGTCCAGCCGCTGTTCGAGGGCGTCGGTCTCGGCCGCGAGGGCACGGGTGGCCTGCTCGGCGATGAACAGGACGTCGTCGGTGAACGCCGGGCCGATGGTCGTCACGGCCGTCTCCTCGGGGGGTGGGGCCCGCCGGGGGTCGGCGGCACGGCACGAGGGTAACCCCGGGGGCCGCCCGCCACGGGCGAAACCGCGAAACCCGGTGCGACCCGGGGGTGCTGGGATATTCCGGCGCGATCACTCCGGATTCCCCCCCGGAACACACGGCCGCGGACCCGTGCTGCAAACGGTGGACGAGAGGAGAGCACCGTGGCGATCGCATGGGGCGTCGAGGCCCTGGACCTGACGGCCTACCTGGCCCGAGTAGAGGTGCCGGAACAGAAGCCGGACGAGGGGTACCTGGACCGGCTGTACGAGGCGCACATCAGGGCGTTCCCCTTCGAGACCGTCGACGCGCTCCTGGGACGGGCCCCGGCGATCGACCTGCCCGGAGTGCAGGAGAAGTTCCTGGGCGGCCGCGGCGGCTACTGCTTCGAGCACGGGGTGCTGTTCGCCGCCGCCCTCGAACGGCTGGGCTTCGAGGTGCACCGCCGCCTGGGGACGGTCGGCCCTCCGGGCGAGAACGCCCGGACGCACCTGCTGGTGGAGGTCGTGCTCGACGGCCGCCGCCTGCTGGCCGACCCGGGGTTCGGGTCGGGCATGCGGAGGCCGATCGAACTGCGGGACGGTGCCCAGCGTACCGGGGGCGGGATGACCTTCGGCATCGCCCGGGTGCCCCGCGGGCGGTCCTGGGGCTGGGAGCTGCGCAAACAGCGCGGCCACGCGTGGGACCCGCTGCACGTGACCCATGAGTCGGAGGTGTACCCGGTGGACCTGGTCGCGGGGAACCACTTCGTGGCGACCCACCCGGACTCGGTGTTCCGAACCCTGCTGGTGGTCACGGGCTTCCTCCCCGACGGCAGCCACGCCAGCCTCACCCAGACCTCACTCACCCTCCGCACCCCGGACTCCCCCACCCGCCACCAACAGCTGACCCCGTCCGACCTCGACCTGTGGCTACCCCGCCTCGGCGTCCACCTGCCGGAGGACGACCGAGCCCTCCTCCACAAACGCCTCGCCGAACTATCCGCCCCCGTGTGACCGCCCCGCCCCAGGGGGTTGCCCACCCACCCGGGGCCTTAGCCATAGCCGGAAGGCGTCGCACCTCCCCCGCCACAGGGGGTGACAGCCGCACGAGTCCTCTCGCCCCGGCCCCAGGGGGTTTCGCACCTGACCTGGGGTCCTTGGCCACAGCCCTGTCACCTTCCTGGCCTCCCCCGCCGCAGGGGGTGACGGTAGTAGGAAGCCTCCGGCCCCGGCCCCAGGGGGTTTGGGGAGGAAGAACCGCAACCCCCGCCGCAGGGGGTGAGACGGACTTGCAGGTTTCCAGAACAGCAACCATCTGCGGAGGGCGGTCTGAAGGTCCGCACACGGTCGCGTTGGTCTCCACGGGTCACCCCCTGGGAACGTACAGACCCGGGCTGGGCGCGGAGCCGTCCCCACGTCACGACGCCCGGCAGACCAAAGAGACGTACGCGTTTCCCGCACGTCCCGGGCGGTGGGGGTGTTTTCAGGGGACGGGTCGGGGCCCAGCGGCACGCTCAGCCACACATGTCCAGGGAAAGAACGCTCCGACTGGAAACAGGCCGTTGCTCAGACCTCGCTTGAAAGCCCAGACACCTGGCGTAGTAACCCCGGCCCCGATCGCCCTCCCTAGACACAGGGGGGGTGTCCGGAGGAAAAACCACAACCCCCACCCCAAGGGGTGACGGCCGCAGATAACTGCGGCATCAACCCCAGACCGGAAAGCGAACCGCGACCTGCGCCGCAGGGGGTGACGGCCGCACGGGCCTGCCCGTCCCCGGCCCCAGGGGGTTGGGGCGGCAGGCCGTGTGCCGCCGACACGCCCTGCGGCGGGAGACACCGGGGACGTGACCGGCTGGGGCCAGGGCCCCGGGGAAGGGGAACCCCCAGAATCCACCAGGCCGAGGGACTTGCTTCCGTCACCCCCCTGTGCCCGGGTGGGGAAACCGGCGCCCAGGTGGGGAAACCGGTGCCCGGGTGGGGAAACCGGCGCCCAGGTGGGAAATCAGGCGCCCGGGTGGGGAAGCCGGGTACGGCCCTGCCCCCGCGGCGGGGGCCGCGCGATGCCCCCGGCATCGGCCTCGCGGAGGAGCCGACACATCAGAGCCAACGGGCGAGAGACCGCTACACGCGGTGTTCCCAGGCACCGAACTCGGCACCCACCCTGTACGCCGAGGTAGCGGTATCGGCCTCCAAGGAGAAGTCCGTCAACGGCGGCCACCCCTGCGCCGCCAACAGGTCGTGGGCCTCGCGCAACCGGTCCGCCAAGAGCGTGGGACCACCCTGGTGAACCGTCCCGTCCGGCCACAGGTAGGCCCACGAGGAGTCCGGCGCGCCCATGTACACGATGAACCCGATATCGCCGCTGAAGGGGCGCATCCCGATCCCGATGCGCACCCCGGGGAGCGTGAGCATGATCCGGGTGAGCCGGTCGTCCTCCATCAGATCAGCGGGAGTGAACGGCACGACTCGGGTCGATTCCGAGTCACGCCCCATGCCCGGGAACTCCCCCTTGGGGACTCGCTGGGTGCGGTCGCGCATGAAGTACGCCTCGCACACGAACTCCCCCTCCCCGGCGACAGCCGTGGAACCGGCCCGGCGCAACGCCGCCACGGGCGTGGCGTGAGACCAGGGGTAGGGGCCCCACGGCAGCACGATCAGCCCGTCCGGTTCCACCCTCTCGACCCACTCGCCGGGGACCCGGCTCACCGCGCAGGTGGCGATGACCGCATCGTAGGAGGCGCCTTCAGGCGGCTCGGTGCCGTGCACGACCTCCACGGGAGTTTCCTTCAGCCGTATGCGCGCGTGCTCGGCCACCTTGGGGTCGATCTCCAACGAGGTCACCGCGCCGGTAGGTCCGACCAGCGAGGAGAGGATCGCCGCGTTCCAACCGGTGCCCGCACCGATTTCCAGCACCCGCATTCCGGGCCCGACCCGGGCCGCCGCGATCATGTCGGCCATCAGCTGCGGAGCCGAGGAGGACGAGGAGGGCTCGTTGACCGGCCCGCCGCCCCCGTCGTTGGCCTGCGTCACCACCGCATCGTCGCCGTAGACGTAGGCCGCCCAACGTGCCGGGGCGGCGGAGCGTATGAGCGGCAGCCCCTGGATGTCCGGCCACACCAGGTCGGGGATGAAGTGGTGCCTGGGGTGATCGGCGAACGCGGCACGGATCGCGTCGGTGGTGTCGAGACGCCCGGCGAGTTCGGCGTGCATCCGATGGAGGTCTGTCACTTCTGTACCCTCCCCGTTCCGCCACAGGCCTGACAGGTACGAACCTCCTTGTCCTTGCCCCACCCCTTCTTCTCCCCATCGGAGTAAATGATGAAGCTTCCCTCTCCATTGCAGTCAGCACACTCGACCTCGGCCACGGAGATCCTCTTTCTCGCCCTCTTCACGAAGGCGGACAGGCGGTAGGGGGTTCGCCCCGTCTGAGAGCGATAAACCGTTCCCGTCGGTGCGGGGCTGACGGTTGCGGTGTGGAGGACGCTGGGATTATCCCCGAGGGCTTGCGCTAGGAAACAGCGTGGTTCCGATGGGTGACACGGCAGGTCCAGGGTCGCAGGCTCAAGGGGCGGACAGGGCTTCGCGGTGGGCGGTGACCCAGCGATGAGCGGTGCGGACCTCGGTGACGGCTCCCCTTTCCACGAAAGCGAGGAGGGCGGGATCGCCCTGGGCGGCTCCCTGTTCGATGCCGTCGGCGGTGATGGTCTGCCACCAGAGGACGCGGTCCACGAGGACGGCCTGTGGGTCCGGCAGGCCGTAGGCGGTGCGGACGGCGGCGATGGCTCGGGCCGAGGCCGCGGGGTCGGCGGCCGGCCCCAGGCCGAGGAACTGCCAGCACAGGTGGGCCACGTCGTCGATGCGCCGTCCCGGCGCGGCGATCTCCCAGTCGATGAAGGCGACCGGCCGCCCCGCACGGAACACCGTGTTCTTCGGGGCGATGTCGTTGTGGCAGACCACCTCGGCGCCCGCGGCGAGCGGCGTCCCCGCGGTGAGGTCGTGGAACTCGCGCAGGAGGCGGGCCGCCGCGACCGCCGCGGACGGGGCGGCCGCGCCGTCCGGCGGCACGTCGCCCGCCAGGAACTCCACCACTTCGCAACCGGCGTCGAGGCCGAGGTGGCGGGGCGCCCCCGGCCAGGGTTCGAGGTGGTCGAGGAGCGCGCGGACGAACAGGGTGTCGGGCCCCGCGGGCCGGCGGACCGTGTCCCCCGCGCGGACCACTCCGCCCGGCATCAGGCGAGGAGGTGGCGCAGCTCCTGGAGCGCGTACCACATGAGCTCGTGGTCGTCGGCGGCACCCGAGTCCGGGTCGGCGGCCGCCTTGGCGATGTCCGCCTCGACGGCCTCGTCGTCGATGTGCGCGGAGGCCAGGCGCTTGAACGGGATCGACTCCCCCGTGACACGAACACGGATCACGTCCGGGCCCTCGCGACCGTCTTCCTCGACGAGGTGGTCGGCGAGGTTCGCGGCCAGGACCACACGCCGGCGGGGCGCGGCCGGGTCGGCCGCCAGGAGCCGGAGGGATTCCTCGGCGGCCGCGTACATCGCCTCGTACTCCGCCTCCTCGTCGTCGGTGTCCGCCGCGAACGCCACCGGCACCCGCACCCTCCCCTCGTCGAGGACGGTCGCGAGGGCGGGGAGGGTGCTGGGCAGGAAGACGTACATCGCGGCTCTCCGGAAGGTGGAACGGTCACCCTGAAGTCTGCCGCACCCGTCAGGCGGCTTCGCTGTCCGCCATGAGGAACCCGCGCAGTTCGCGCGTGGTGGTGGCCACGTCGGTGTGCAGGATGCCGGTCATCCCGAGTTCCTCGGCGGTGCGGACGTTGTGCTCCAGGTCGTCGATGAACACACATTCCTCGGGCCGCAGCCCGATCCGCTGACAGGTGTGCAGGTAGATGCGCGGCTCCGG
The DNA here is from genome assembly GCF_045446735.1 of Nocardiopsis protaetiae. Classification (NCBI taxonomy): domain Bacteria; kingdom Bacillati; phylum Actinomycetota; class Actinomycetes; order Streptosporangiales; family Nocardiopsidaceae; genus Nocardiopsis; species Nocardiopsis protaetiae. The sequence continues at coordinate 2,536 of NZ_JBJJBV010000177.1, read as the reverse complement.
TTTGCGCATCCCCACCTCGCCGGAGATGACCACCTCGTCGAAGGTGGTGACGAAGTGCTCGCGCGGGTAGCCGTTCCCCCACGAGTTCGACAGCAGCGCCGTACTCGCCCCCGAGCGGCGGGCGTCGCGGAGCGCCTCGTACATGTCGTGGACCGGGGCGAAGGAGGCGAACATGCGCTCGATGAGGCCATCGGCGATCACGGGGCCGCCGTGGGTGGAGCGCAGCAGCGCCGCCAGGTCGCGTTCGAAGCGCACGGTGTCGATCTCCCCGCGTTCGAGCGCGTGCACGGGGTTGTCGTCGGCCATGCTGCCGTCGAAGTACGGGGTCATGACCTCGTAGTAGTGCTCGATGTCGATCCGGTCGGCGGTCAGCCAGGCCCGGATGCCTTCCGGGAGCGGGGGTGTGAGCACGCCTCCCCAGTCGGAGATGACTCCTCGGCGGGTGCCGTTCATCCGATCCCCTCCATCCGTGTCGTCGTATCACCCGACCTCGGATGCCCGGATCGGGCGGGCAACGGTTCTTCCCGTTCCCCGCCCGTTTCAATCCTTTTGGTTCTTTCGCCCCACCGGTTCGGGACCGCGGACCCTAGCCGCTTCAAAGCCGCAGACCCTCACCGCTTCGAAACCGCAGACCCTGACCAGTTCAAGGCCACAGACCCCGGCCGGCTCAAAACCACAAACCCTAGTAGGAGAGCCCGGTACCGAACTCCGCCGCATCCGGGATCGTCACCGGCAGCGTGCCCGTGGGTTCCACCTGCCCGGTGATGGCCCGGGCGGCCGCGGCCAGTGACACGTCGACGGAGGAGTACACGGCGACGAACCCGTCGACGTCCGGAGAGGAGGCCAGCGAGTACGGCCCGCCCTGGGACACGACGACGGTGGGCGCCGTGGAGCGCCCGACCGGTGCGGTGTTGGTCCCCACCACGACCGCGTCGGCGTCGGCGCCGCCGGTGACCACCTCCAGCCCCGCCCCGGTGAGCGCCGCGGCGAGCCGGTCGGCGTTCGTGCCCTCGACCCGCACCCGGGTGCCCGGGGCCAGCGGCAGCACGCCGTCGGTGTTGCGCAGCACGGTCACGGAGGCGTCCGCCACCCGCTGGGCGGCCTCGGCGTGCGCCGGGTCGGTGACGGCGGCGTCGGCGGCGGCCGGGTCGACCGGCTCCGCCTCCAGGATGCCGCGCTTCTCCTTGAGGGAGAGCACCCGCAGCACGGACTCGTCGATGCGCTCCTCGGTGAGGCGCCCCTCCTCCAGGGCGGCCTTGACGGCGGCGACCGCGGCGGCCGGGTCCGGCGGCATCAGGAGCTGGTCGACGCCCGCTTCGATGGCCAGGACCGCGTTCTCACCGTCGGAGTGGCGCTGGCGCACCCCCTCCATGTTGAGGGCGTCGGTGGTGACCACACCGTCGTAGCCGAGCTCCTCGCGCAGGATGCCGCCGATGATCTCCGAGGAGAGGGTGGCGGGCTCGTCCGGGTCCAGTTGCGGCATGAGCACGTGGGCGGTCATGACCGCGTCCACCCCGGCCTCCACCGCGGCGCGGAACGGCGGCAGGTGCTCGGCCTCCCAGCGGTCGCGCGGCAGGTCGATGACGGGCAGCCCGGTGTGGCTGTCCACGTCGGTGTCGCCGTGGCCCGGGAAGTGCTTGACGACCGGGACGATGCCCTGTTCGGCGTAGGCCTCGGCCTCGGCGAGCGCCATCTCGGCGACCAGGTCGGGGTCGGAGCCGAACGAGCGGATGCCGATCACCGGGTTGTTCGGGTCGGTGTTGACGTCGGCGTCGGGCGCGTAGTTGAGGTTGATCCCCAGGGCGCCCAGCTCGGTGGCGGTGGTCGCGGCGCGCAGCGCGGCCAGCTCGGGGTCCCGGGTGGCGCCGACGGCCATGGCGTCGGGGAAGCGGGTGCCGACCGGCAGCCGCACCACGAGCCCCTGTTCCTGGTCGACGCCGACGAACATCGGGGTCTCGGACAGTTCCTGGACCCCGTTGGAGAACTCGGCGATCTGGGCCGCGTCGGTGAGGTTGGCGTCGAAGTAGATGATGCCGCCGGGGCGGTACGCCTCGATCTGGGCGGCGTTGTCGGCGGCCGCGGTGCCCTGGGCGGTGAGCACCAGGAGCTGGCCGATCTTGGCGTCCAGGTCCATCTCCGCGAGCAGGCGCGGCGCCAGGACCGGCTCGAAGGGCGGTTCGGACGGGGACGGCGACGGTTCTTCGCGCGGCGAGGTGTCCACCTCCTGGGACGCCGGGGTGCAGGCCGAGGCGGCCAGGGCTGCAAGGGCGATTCCCGCGCAGGCCAGGGCACGGGTGACGGGGCTTCTCATGATGGGGCTTCATCTCCGGCGGATCGCTGGTCCGCCGGAGAATACCCTCTTCCGGGCGCTGTTTCGGTCAGGGCCTGCGGACAAGGCCTTCGGGCAGGGCCTTGGGTCAGGGCCTGCGGGCAGGACCTTCAGGCAGGACCTTCGGTCATGGCCTTCGGTCAGGACCAGGTGAACAGCGGCTCGCCGGCGTCCACGCCGCCGTCGGCGACGGCCTCCAGTGCGCCG
>NZ_JBJJBV010000176.1:0-14713 GCF_045446735.1 Nocardiopsis protaetiae | reverse complement strand
TGGAGGAGCTGGTCACCCGCCGGATCGGGGCCCACCAGCTGGAGACCGGCGACGCGGTGTGGGACTCCTGGAAGCGCGAGGACCGCACCTGGCAGCTCAAGCTCGTCTTCCTGGACGGCGGCGAGGAACGCGTCGCCCACTGGCTGTACGAGCCCAGACACAACACCGTCACCCCCGCCGACGAGGAGGCCGCCCGGTTCTCCTCGCCGACCCCCGCCCCCTCCCCCACCGCGAACGTGACCCCTTTCGCCCCCCGGCGCGCCGAGGCCGAGGTGCAGCGCCCCTCCGCGCGGTCCGCCCCCGAGCGGGTCGGCGGACTGCGGCGCACCGACGGGCCGCTGGACGACCCGCTGCGGCCGTCCGTGCCGCGCGGCGAGGAGGGCGGCCCGGTTCCGCGGGGCGGCGAGCGGGTGGAGCGGCGCGAGGAGCAGGCCCACCGGTGGACCGACGAACCGCGCGGACACCGCGGGTACGACGCCCCGGCCGCGCGGCCGCAGCAGCCCGCGCCCCGGGACACGGAGCGGTTCGAGACCCGGGAGGCGGAGCGGTTCGAGCCCGCCCCGGAACGGGAGGAGCGTCCCGCGTACCGGGAGGCCGAGCGGGGCGAGCGCGCCCCGGAGCGTTCCGTGCACGGGGAGGCCGAACGCGCCACGGAGCGCACTCACCGCGAGGGGGAGCGCCCTGAGCGCCGGGAGGCGGAGCGCGCCGAGCGATCCGCGTACCGGGACGGGTACGCGGAGTCCGGTCGGCGCGACGAGCGCGAGGGGCACCCCGCTCCGCGGCACGAGGAGCCCGCGGGGCACGGCCGCGCCGAGCGCGAACACGGACACCGGAACGCCGAGCGTGAGCGCGAACACGGACACCGGGACGCCGAGCGTGAGCACGAGCGCGGGCACCGGGACGCCGAGCCGCACACCCCGCGCCGGGACCCGGCCGACGCGCCCGCCCGCCCGGCCTCCCCGGTGTTCGAGGAGGAGCGCGAGCGGTACGACACCACGGCCGCCGATCCGGTCGCGGACCAGGAGCCGGCGCGCCCCCGGGTGCGCCCGGCCGAGCGGCCGCGCACCGCACCGGCCGCGGACGAGCGCCCCGAACAGCGGGAGCGCCCGGCCTGGTCGGCCGCCGCGGACCAGGTGCCGCCCGCGGCGCCCCTGAGCCAGCCCGCGCCGCGCCGCCGCCGGGCCACCATCGACCTCAACGACACCGGGACCCCGCGCCGGGCCGCCGACGCGGCCCCGACCGCGCCCTCGGCGCCGGTCCCGGCCGCCGCGGCGGGCGGGGACCGGCCCGCGCCCAAGCGCAAGGGCCGTGGCCGCCGCGCCTCGGTGCCGTCCTGGGACGAGATCATGTTCGGGGCCAAAAAGGACGAGTGACCGTCCGGGGTTCCGCACGCTTCCCACGGGGACGGCCGCACCCGCGGCCGTCCCCGTCTCCGTGCCAGCGGACCGCATCGGCACGCCGGGGGGCCGGGGCCGCCATGTTCCCATGTCAGCGCCGTGTCAGCGGGCGGCATCAGCGCGCCCCGGGCGGCCACCGCCGTTTGCGTGTCAGCCCCCATGTCAGCCTCGTGTCAGCAGGCCGTGTCAGCGCGCCCCGGACAGCCGAGGCCGGAACTGCACCGTTCCCGTGTCAGCGCCATGTCAGCGGGATGGGCGGCCGGGGCCCTGGTGATCGCCGCCTTCCGGCCGCCGCACCGGCGGCCGGAAGGCGGCGCCGCGGCCGGGCCGCCCGGGGGCGTTCACCGCCGGGAGGCGTACGATCGCCCTGCAGCACGCCATCCCCCGAGGAGACCAGCCATGACGGACGGACCCACCGTGCGGGTCGGAACCGGAGAACTGCGCGGCACCGCCCAAGAAGGGATCGTCCGCCACCTGGGCGTCCCCTACGCGGCGCCGCCCGTCGGGGAGCACCGCTTCGCACCTCCCGCCCCCGCCGCGGCCTGGGAGGGGGTGCGCGACGCCACCGCGTACGGGCCCGGCGCCCCGCAGGCCCCCTACGAGGGCCCGATCGGGGAGATCCTGCCCTCGGTGGACGCCCTGGGCGACGACTACCTGCACGTCAACGTGTGGGCGCCGGAGGGGGCAGAACCCGGTTCGCTGCCGGTGCTGCTGTGGTTCCACGGCGGGGCCCTGGTACGCGGGGCCAACTCCCTGAGCGCCTACGACGGGACCGCCTTCGCCCGCGACGGGATCGTGTTCGTGTCCGCCAACTACCGGCTGGGGTCGGAGGGGTTCTCCGTGCTGGAGGGCGCCCCGCTCAACCTGGGGCTGGCCGACCAGCTGGCCGCGCTGCGCTGGGTGCGGCGGGAGATCGCCGCGTTCGGCGGCGACCCCGGGCGGATCACCGTCGCCGGGCAGTCCGCCGGGGCGGGCACCACCGCCGCGCTGATCGCCCACCCCGAGGCCGGGCGGCTGGTGCGGCGGGCGATCGTCCAGAGCGGGCCGCTGACCGCCGCCACCCCCGACCGGGCCGGCCGGATCACCCGGCTCATCGCCCGGGACCTGGGCATCCCCGCCACCCGGGACGCCTTCGCCGGGGTGGAGCCCAAGGACCTGGTCACCGCCCAGCACCGGGCGATGGCCGCGGGCGACCCGCTGACCGGCGGCCCCGCGTTCGCCCTGGCCGTGGACGGCGACCTGGTACCGCGCTCCCCCTACGACGCGCTGCGCGCGGGCGCCGCCGACCACCTGGACCTGCTCATGGGCACCACCCTGGAGGAGCACCGGCTGTGGCTGGCCCCCACCGGCGCCGACCGCGACCTGGGGTGGCCGCTGCTGGCCCTGGGGGCGCTACGGTTCGGGGTGGGCCCGGGGACCCTGCGGCGGCTCCGGGCGCGCCGGCCCGGGATGGGCACCGGGATGCTGGCGGGGGCGCTCATCGGCGAGGTGGTGCTGGAGCGGCCGGTGCGTCGGGTGGCGCGGGCGCGCGCCGACCGGGGCGCGGCCTCGCACGTGTACGGGTTCGGCTGGCGCAGTCCGGTCGCGGGCCTGGGCGCGGCGCACTGCATGGAGCTGCCGTTCGTGTTCGACCGGCTGGGCACCCCCGGCGCCCTGGCCCTGACCGGCCCGGGCGCCCCCGCCGGACTGGCGGAGAGGACGCACCGGGCCTGGGTGGACTTCGTCCGCGACGGCGACCCCGGCTGGCCGTCCTGGGCCGAGCGGGCGCGGCCCCACGTCCTGGACGCCGGCTGACCCAACGCGGACCGGCCCCGCCCGGTCAGGGGCGCGGGTCGGCCAGGAACGGGCGGACCATGTCCGGGGTGATCTGGGCCGCGAAGGCCACCGACTCCTCGAAGGAGGCGTCCCCCGCGGTGTAGCCGCCGGCGCCCGCGCCCACGGTCACCTGGAGGTCGGCCAGGCCCGGGCGGCGCTGGAACAGGGTCTGGCTCCACGTCCAGCCGATCACCGCCGACCGCTCCACCGTGGCCTGGGAGCGGGACAGCGAACCCGAGCGGACGCTCACCCGCTCCCCGTCGTGGCCGTGCCCCAGGGACCGGTAGCGGTCCACGCCCAGGGGCACCCCGGCGACCGTCAGCACCAGGGCCAGGGCGATGGCCCAGCCGGGGGCGAACGCGATGGCCAGGGCCAGTGCCAGCGCGGGCGGGCCCACCGAACGCACCAGGCGGCGGCGCAGGGCGGCCCGCGGGTGGCGGCGCAGCGTTCCGGTGTAGCGGCCCAGGGCGTGGTCCACGACCTCCTCGACCCGGGCGCGCGGGCCGATCGGCAGCAGCACCGAGCGGCCCGCCGTGTCGCCCAGCCCGGTGACGATCGCGCGCAGGCGCACCGCGCCGCGCAGCCGCTCCAGGGGGTTGTCCAGCAGCTCGTACCCGCGGATGCGGCGCTTCTCCAGGGTGACGCTGCGGCGGGTGAACAGCCCGCGTTCGGCCACCAGGGAGCCGTCGCGCTCGCGCAGGGTGAAACCCCAGTGGGTGAAGGCGTAGGAGACCACGGCGAACACCGGCATGAGCAGCACGATCACCACGGCGGCCGCGGCGGCGACCATCACCAGGCCGCTGCGCTCGGAGTCCTGCACCCAGTCGATGAACGCGTCCGTGGCCCACTCCCCGGCGGTCTGCTGGACCGCGCCGAACAGGGCGGACAGCACCGCGAACGGGGTGAGCAGGTAGCCCAGGCTCAGCGCGCCGTACAGGTACCACGAGCGGGGGATGACGAAGTGGACGGTGCCCGCCTCGACGGCCGGGTCCTCAGCGGGGGCGTGTCCGTCCTCGGCGGGGGCGCCGTCGTCCGCCTCGGCCCGCCCGACCAGCACCGCCCGGCGGTGCAGCAGCACCCGGCGCAGCCGCTCGGCCTCGGCGGTGTCCACGGCGTCGAGCTTGCCGTCCTCGCTGCCGCCCGCCGACCCGGCCGCCGCCTCGATGCGCACCACCGCCACACCCAGGATCCGGTGCAGAAGGGTGCTGGTGACGTCCACGCCCCGGATGCGTTCGAGCGGGATGGTGCGCCGGGACCGGCTCAGCAGGCCCTTGCGGATCTCCAGGTGGTCCTGGGCCACCTCGTACCTCGTGGTCCGCCAGGTGACGAAGCCGCCGACGAGCAGGCCGACCACACCCGCACCGGCCGCGCCCAGCACCCACGGGTTGAACCCGCCCACGACCAGGCCCGCGATGATGGGCAGCAGCAGGCCGCGCAGCTGGTTGACGGGCCCCACGACCATGGTCCGGGGACTCAGCCTGCGCACCCGCCCCGCCTCGAACCCCGGGGCGCCCGCCGCCCCACTCGGCCCCTCATCCCCCGGTGCACCAGGCACAGAGGCCTCATGCCCCCGTCCGGCCGCATCCGCCCCTGGCGGCACACCTGGCATACCCACCTCGGCAGGCGAGGCCCGCTCGGCGGCGACGGCAGTCCCATCGGGCCCATCCGCCACTATGGGTGCAGCACCCCCCGTGGACCCGGGTGCCCCTCCTGAGACGTCGGACCCAGGGGAACCAGGCGTCTCCTTGAACCCATCCGTCCCCGAAGTCACCGGCCCCTCGGCCGCCCCGGTCCGCTCATCGGCCCCGGAGACCTCGGCCGTCCCTCCCAGCGCATCCGCCGTAGAGGACGCACCACTCCCCGTAGCATCAGGCGCCTCTTCCGGCGCACCGGCCTCGGAGGAGGCGGGCGCCTCCTCGGGCGCCTCCGGTCCCGGGTGAGCCGTGCCCGTACCGGACGGCGCGGTGGCCGCGGCATCGGCACCGACGACGACCTCGGACCCATCCTCCTCGGCGGGCTCAGGCCCCTCGACCGCCTCGGGCACCTCCCCTGACGCACCGGCCTCAGAATCCTCGGACGGCTCTTCTCGCGCGTCCGGGGTGGTGGGCGCGGCATCGCCGTCGGCGGGCGCAGGTGTGTCCGGGTGGGTGGGCGCAGGGGTTCCGGTGGCCGCGGTGGCAGGCACATCCGGGGCGGCGGGCTCGGCACCGGCGTCGGAGGCGGGGATGGGCGGTGTCGTGCGGTCGTCGTCGGGGGTGTCCGTCATGTGGCATCGTCCCGCAGCGTTCCGGCGCGCACGGCCAGCCGTTCGCTCAGCCCGCGCGCCTCGTCGGCGTCCAGCCCCTCGATGGTCGACGACCCGGCGTAGGAGGCCGTCTGCACTTCCAGGGTCGCCACCGAGAAGAGGCGCTCCAGCCACCCCTGGGTGTGGTCGACCGTCTGCAGGCGGCTCACCGGCACCAGCTGCCAGGTCCGGCTCACCCACCCCGCGCGTGTGTAGATGACGTCCTCGGTCACCTCCCAGCGGTGCACCCGGTAGCGCCAGGACGGCACGATCGCCACCCGGAGCAGGGCGTACACGCCGTAGACGACGGGTACGAACGGGGCGTACTCGCGTACCCAGGCGGGCGGCCAGGCCCATCCGAGGGAGGTCAGCGCCCACGCGGCCGCGCTCAACAGTGCCGTGAGGACCAGGCCTCCCACCAGCAGGCGTACCGTCCAGACGCCGATCGCGCGCCTGCTCACCCTGCGTTCCGGCGGCCGCAGCCCGGCCGTGGGCGCCGGGTCCGGCGGGGAGGGATCCAGTGGAGGGTCGGGCGGGGTGTCGTTCACGGACACGAGTCTAGGGCCGCCCCGGGCCCGTGATCCCCTGTGCGCCCGGCGGTTCCGAACAGCTGATGTCAGCGATATGTAGGCGGCGCGACCCCGCATGTCAGCGTTCTGTCAGGGGCGCCGACGAGACTGGACGTCGAACATGCGAGCGGAGGAACTGATGACAGACGCCATACGCGCGGAGGGTCTGGTCAAAGAGTTCAAGGGCAAGCGCGCCCTGGACGGGGTGGACCTGACCGCCAGGACGGGGGCCGTGCTGGGTGTCCTGGGCCCCAACGGCTCCGGCAAGACCACGACGGTACGCATCCTGACCACCCTGCTGCGGCCGGACGCCGGGCACGCCGAGGTCGCCGGGTTCGACGTGGTGCGCGAGCCGCACGAGGTCCGCCGGCTGATCGGCCTCACCGGCCAGTACGCCGCGGTCGACGACGAGCTGACCGGCGTGCAGAACCTGGTGCTGATCGCCCGCCTGCTGGGCTTCGACCGGGCCGGGGCCCGCACCCGGGCGGACGAGCTGCTGGAGCGGTTCGCGCTGTCCGACGCCGGCGGCCGCCCCGCCAAGACCTACTCGGGGGGCATGCGCCGCCGCCTGGACCTGGCCGCGAGCCTGGTCGGCCGACCGGCCCTGCTGTACCTGGACGAGCCGACGACCGGCCTGGACCCGCGCAGCCGCAACGACCTGTGGGACGTGGTCCGCGACCTGGTCGGCGACGGGGTCACCGTCCTGCTCACCACCCAGTACCTGGAGGAGGCCGACCGGCTCGCCGACGACCTGCTGGTGCTCGACCACGGCCGGGTCATCAGCCGAGGCACCCCGGAGGAGCTGAAGAACCGGACCGGCGGCCAGGTGCTGGAACTGCGCACCGTCGAGGCCGGTCAGCTGCCGCTGGCCACCAAGATCATCGAGGCGGTCACCAGCACCCCGGTCACCCGGGACGACCTGGTGGCCAGCGTGCCCGTCACCGACGCGGGCGTGCTGCCCGAGGTGGTGCGCCGCCTGGACGAGCAGGGGGTGGCCGTCGCCGAGCTGTCCCTGCGCAAGCCCAGCCTGGACGAGGTGTTCCTGGCCCTGACCGGGCACACCGCCGAGAGCGAGACCGAGGAGGCGGCCGTATGAGCGCCGTGACGACAAGGGAGAGATCGGCGCAGGGCGGGGCCGTGGCCCACGTTCCCCGGCACATCACACCGCTGACCACCGTCCGCAACGGGCTCCAGCTGGCCTGGCGCAGCGTCCTGAAGATCAAGGCCAACCCGGAGGAGGTCTTCGGGCTCATCCTCCAGCCGGTCATGTTCGTGACGCTGTTCGTGTTCGTGTTCGGACAGGCGCTCATGGGCGACTGGCAGGCCTACCGGGACTTCCTCATGCCCGGCATCGTGGCGCAGTCGGTCATCTTCGCGACGCTGGGCACCGGGTTCGCGCTGAGCCAGGACGTGGAGAAGGGGATCTTCGACCGGTTCCGCTCACTGCCCATCGCGCGGTCGGCCCCGCTGATCGGCGCCATCCTGGGCGACCTGGTGCGGTACACGATCACGGTGGTGATGGTGCTGCTGGTCGGCGTGGTCATCGGGTTCCGCCCCGAGGGCGGCCTGGTGGGCGTGCTCGCCGCCGGGGCGCTGGTGCTGCTGTTCGCGTTCGCCCTGTGCTGGATGTCGGCGTTCGTGGGCATGATCGTGCGCACCCCGATGGCGGTGCAGGCGTTCGGGATGATCCTGATGTTCCCGCTGACGTTCGCCAGCTCGGCGTTCGTCGACCCCGACAGCATGCCGTCCTGGCTGCGGGTGATCGCCGCGAACAACCCGGTGACGCACATCGTGGACGCCATGCGCGGGCTGATGCTCGGCGGCGACGTCGCCGGGCCGGTGATGTGGACGCTGGTGTGGGCGGCGATCATCACCGCGGTGTTCTTCCCACCCGCGGTGTGGGCCTACCGGCGCCGCACCTGAACCACGCCCCCGGACGGCAACGGCCGGCACCCGGTGGCCCGGGGCCTCCCCCGGACCGCCGGGCAGCGTGCCGCGACGAGGACCGACCGCCGAAGATGTCCCGCCGCCGACCCAACCGTCGGCCCCGGCACACCACACCCGTACGGCCGCGCCCCGGCAGAAAGCCGGTGCTGTTCTCCCGCGCCGGCTCCCTGCCCGGGCAGGAGAACCACGCCGCACCGGGCAACGGCGCGGTGCCCGGACGGGACAGAGGCCGGGACAGAGATTCAGTGGGGGCCGGTGCGGGGGAACCGTGCGGCACCGGCCCTCGGCCACCGAAAGCGGCGGGCCGGAGCGGCTGCTCAACGGCGGTCGGGCGGGACCTCCTCCGGGACGGTCTCGGCCAACCAGCGGGCGGAGACGTCGAGTGCCTCGTCCGGGGCCAGAGCCGCGGCCTCCTCGACCAGGCAGGCGTACTCCTCGGCGCCGAGCTTGTCGCGGAGGCGTTCTGCGGTGTGCCGCACGGACGGGTCGGTGGTACCGGCGACGCCGCGCAGCGCCCACGCCCACCCGATCAACCGGGCCGACAGATGCGGCTCCTCCTCCGCCGACACGGCCGCCAGGACCTCCAGCAGCTCCGCCCGGATCGGCCCCATGGCACCGGCGACACTCCACCAGGACCGCGCCGCCTCCCGCCGGGCCCGTTCCGGATCGCCCTCGTCCCAGGCGAGGGTCGCCGCCAGCGCACACGCCCCGACCTCGACGTAAGCGGGCGCGAACCCGCCGAGCGTCTCCATCATCGACTGGATCCGCTCCACCAGGGCCCGGGCCCGGGCGAGGTCGCCCGCCTGGCGCTCCCACTGCGCCTCGGCCAGCAGCGCCAGCACGGCGTGCTCCGGCTGGGCGGGGCGGCCCCGCGCAGCCAGCAGGTCCAGCTCGGCGCGGGCCCGCGCCGGATCCCCGGCGGCGATGAGGATCTGGACGCGGCGGACCCGGAACACCGTCGCCATGCTCTCCAGGCCGTGGGCCTCGGACAGGGCCACCGCCTCCCCCAGCAGTTCCTCGCAGCGTTCCAGGTCGTCGAAGCGGCGGGAGTCCACCACCTGGGCGAGCGCCTGGCACACACCCCAGGCGTCACCGATGGCGCGGAACTCCTCCAGCGCCGTCTCCGCCCCCGCCAGGGCCGCCTCGGAGCGGCCGCCGAGCGTGTCGATCAACGACAGCAGGATGCGCACCATGGCCCGCATCCACGGGTCGGGCTGTTCCAGGGCACGGACGATCCTGCCCCGGGCCCGCCCCGGCTCGTCCTCCGTCATCGCCTGGTACATCAGGCAGTAGATGAGCAGGGGGTGCTCCTCCGGCAGGCGGCCCTCCGCGGCGAGCACCTCCTCGATGGCCCGGACATGGCCCTGGACGTCGTTGAGGGAGTCCGTGGTGGCCGCCGCCCGGTGGAACAGGCAGGCGGCACGGGCCACCGCGCGGCCCGGCGGAACCTCCTCACCCATGAGGTCCAGGGCCTGCCCGGCCCAGCGGGCGAGCGGCTCCCAGGAGTCGCTCAGGGTCCAGTACCACTGGGAGTACTCGATGAGGTCCAGGACGAGGGGGACGTCGCGGCGCTCCACCGCCCACCGCATCGCCGCGGCGAAGCCGTCGTTCTCGTCGTGCAGGCGGGCGATCACCTCACCCTGGCGGGGGCCGCGCAGCAGCGGGTCGGCCGCCCTCCACAGGTCGCGGACGCGGTGGGCGTGGGCGTCCCGGACGGCCTCGGCCTCCCCGGCGTCGGCCAGGCGTTCGGCGGCGTAGGCGCGGACGGTCTCCAGCAGCCGGTAGCGGGGCGGGGCGTCGGCGCGGCGCGGTTCTTCGGCGATCACCAGGGATTTGTCGACCAGGGCGAACAGAACGGTCCACACGTCGTGCCCGGCGACGGTGCCGGGGGTGTCGGGGTCGGGATCGGCGCAGACGTGCTCCACCGATTCCAGGTCCGCGCCCCCGGCGAACACCGACAGGCGCCGCAGCAGTCGGCGCTCGGCCTCGTCCAGCAGGTCCCAGCTCCAGTCGACGACGGCGCGCAGGGTGCTGTGCCGCGGCGTGCGGCGGACGCCGCCGCCCAGCAGGCGGAAGCGGTCGTCGAGCCGGTCGGCGAGCTGGGCGGGGGTCATCGCGCGCAGGCGTGCGGCCGCCAGCTCCAGGGCCAGCGGCATGCCGTCCAGGGCGCGGACGATGCGCACGACGTGGGGGGCGTTGTCGTCGGTGATCTCGAAGCCCGGGCGGACCGCGCGGGCGCGCTCGGTGAACAGCACGACGGAGGAGGCGGCCGCGGCCTAGGCGGCCCGGGAGTGCTCGGCGGGCAGGGGCAGGGAGGGGACGGGCAGGAGGTGCTCGCCGGGGGTGCCCAGGGGCTCGCGGGAGGTGGCCAGGACGCGCAGGCGCGGGCACCGCGCCAGCAGGTGCGTGGCCAGGCGGGCGGCGTCGTCGACGAGGTGCTCGCAGTTGTCCAGGACCAGGAGCACGGGGTGGTCGGCGATGAACGCGGCGATGCGCTCGGCGGGCGGCGGCGGTGGGACGGAGCGGGCCTGGAGGAGGGCGTGCTCGCGCAGCCCCAGGGTGTCGGCGACGGCCTCGGCCAGTGAGGCGCCCTCGGTGAGGGGGGCGAGTTCGACGAACCAGGCGCCGCGGGACGACAGGTCGGGGTGCCCGGCGGCGAAGGCGGTGGCGCCCTCGACGGCCAGCCGGGTCTTGCCCGCACCGCCCGGGCCGAGCAGGGTGACCAGGCGGCCGAGGGCGAGCAGGTCGACGGCGACGCCGACCTCGGCCCGCGGCACGAACCCGGTAAGCGGCACCGGCAGGTGCAACGGCACCCCGCCCGGCTCCCCCGACGCCCCGTGGCCGCCGTCCCCCGCAGGCAGGTCGGCCGAGGTGGGAGTCGCCGCAGGCCAATCGGCCGAGGTGGAAGCCGCCCTGGGCCGGTCGACCGGTGTAGGAGCCGCCGCAGGCCGGTCGGCCAAGGTAGAAGCCGCCCCGGGCCGGTCAACCGGTGTAGGAGCCGCCGCAGACCGGTCGACCGGGGTGGGAGCCGCCCCGGGCCGGTCAACCGGTGTAGGAGTCCCCGCAGACCGGTCGGCCGAGGTGGGAGTCCCCGCAGGCCAATCGGCCGGGATGGGAGCCGCCGTGGTGCCGTCGCCACGCCGGGAGGGGGCCGCGGCGTCCTCGGACCCGGCCGTCTCCGTGGGCACGGCGGGCCTCGCGGCATCGGCCTCTCCCCGGGCCGATGCGGTGCCGTCACCGAATCCGGGGAAGGCCGCGGCTCCCTCGGCCCCGGGGTCGGTGTCGGTCGGTGCCGGTGTCGTACCCGGGGCCGCAGGGGCCCCAAGGGCCGAGGTACCCGGGCGAGTGGACGGCGGGGCGGTGTCGTCCGCCCCGAGCTTCCCGGAGCCGCCCGGGGCGGGGGTGGAGAGTCGGCCGCGGAGCAGGCGCAGGTGGACGTCCTCCAGGTGCGGGGAGGGGTCCAGGCCCAGGTCGTCGGCGAGGCGGGCGCGGAAGAGCTCGTAGGCCGCCAGCGCCTCCGCGGTGCGCCCCGCCGCGGCCAGGGCGTGCAGCAGCAGCTCCACCGGGCGCTCCCGGTGCGGCTCGACCTCGGCCAGGGCCTCGGCCTCGGCCACCGCGTCGGCGGTGCGCCCCAGGTCGAGCAGGGCGGCCAGCCGCTCCTCCCGGGCGGTCAGGTGCGTCTGGCCCAGGCGGGCGGCGACGCCCCCCGCCAGCCCCTGCGCGGTCAGGTCCACCAGGGCCGGGCCCCGCCACAGCCCCAGCGCGCGCTCCAGGTCGGCCAGCGCCGGGGCGGGCCGGCCGGCCGCGCGGTGGCCGCGGCCCGCGCGCACCAGCTCCTCGAACACGCACAGGTCGACCCGGTCCGGTGCCACGTCCAGCCGGTACCCCTCCGGTCCGCCCTCCACCACGGCCCCGGCGGCCAGTGTCCGGCGCAGCCGGGACACCAGCGCCTGTAGGGCGTTGGCCGGCCCGGCCGGTGGGGCGCCGGACCACACGGATTCGAGGAGGTGGTCGGAGGCCACCCACTGTCCGGGACGGAGCAGCAGCAGACCCAGGAGGGTGCGCAACCGGGCACCACCGATGGTCACGGGCTCCCCGGAGGCGTCGTGCACCAGCAGGGGGCCGAGAATGGAGAACCGCACCCCTCCATCATGGCCCCCCGGGGGCGGTGGGGAGGTGTTGTCCACAGGGCCGATTCGGGCGTGACGTGCCGCCCCGGACGGGTCGGGTCCGCAGTAAGGTTCGCTGAGGAGCGTGCGCGGGTGTTCGCGCACGTCCCCTTCGCCGCGCCCGGCGCCGGGACCGTTCCGGCACACCGCGCCGCGGCCGTTTCCGTCCTGCGGGGCGCCCCGTCCCTACGGCGTTCCGCGCTTTTCCAGAGTCCAGCAGGAGTCCCACATTGTTCCCGGCCCTCCCTTCCCTCCGGACGACCGGGGCGCGCCGTGCGCCCCGCCCCTCCCCCGGCGCGCTCACCGGCGCTCTGGTGGCGGGGGCGGCGTTGACGCTGACCACCGGCTGCGGCCTGTTCGCCCCCGGACAGAACGGGGACATGCCCGACGACATCAACGTGGTCAGCCCGTTGATGCAGGAGGGCCGCCCGCTGCCCGACGCCTACACCTGCGTCGGTTCCGAGCCGGGTGAGGACGGCGAGCGCGAGACGTACTCGCCGCCGCTGAGCTGGTCGGGGTTGCCCGAGGACACGGCGTCCCTGGCGCTGGTGGTGGACGACCCCGAGGCCGCCGAGGTGTTCTGGGTGCTCTTCGACCTGGACCCGCAGTCGGGCGAGCTGCGGCAGAACACGGTTCCCGCGGACGCCCGCCAGGGTCTCAACAGCGCGGGTGAGGCCGCCTACGACCCGCCCTGCCCGGAGGAGGACGACCCGCACGGTTACCGGTTCACGCTGTACGCGCTGAACGGTCCGCTGGACCTGCCCGAGGGCGCGGAGCTGTCGTCGACGCTGGAGGCGATCGCCGACCGCGCGATCGCGCGGGGGTCCCTGGTCACCGGCACGGAGTGATCCGGGTCATAATGAGCAGAACATCCCGGGTTACCCGCAGGTAGCCCGGGATGGCCCGTGTTTTCCCGATTCCCTGAGGAAGCTCCCATCGCCCTCTGCACACAGGGCGCGACAGCGCATACAGTGGGGCAGTGCCCCTCGCCCCTTTTCAGATGACCGTTATCCGTCCACTCGCCGCGCGGCACGCTGACCTGAGACCGCACAGGAGTCGCCTGCACCCCGCCCGCTCCGCAGGCCACCCCTTGACGGGCCCAGGCGGTCGCCGCCCCGCTCTGACCGGCCCGGGACCGTCCCCGGAGGAATCCGGGTGTGCGGCCGACCTCCCCAAGGTAGTGCGAACACCATGACCCTCACCGTCATCATCATCGCCATCGTCGTCGTGCTGGCCGTGCTGCTGCTCCTGCTGCTGGGCATGCGCGCGCTCAACCTGGGATCGCGCGACGACGGCTACGAGGACGACTACGAATACGACGAGGCCGACGACGAGGGGCGCGAGGCGGATCCGGGGGACGGCGGGGACGGCGACCACGACGACGCCCCGCGCGGCCGCGGACGGCGCCCGGCCGGGCGGACGGAACGGCGCCCCAAGCCCAAGTCCAAGCCCCGGCGCAACAAGCGCGAGGTCGACTGGGACGACGACGAGGACGGCGGCTTCTGGTCGAGCCTGGGCGACGACGACGGCGAACGCGGAGGCGGGGGCCGCGGCCGGGACGACCGGGACGACCGCGAGGACGACCGGGCTCCCAGCGTCACCCAGTACGAGTACGAGGACGACTACGAGGACTACGAGGACGAGCCGGCCGGCGCGCCCGGGGCCACCACGATCCTGCCGCGCGCGACCGGCACCCCCGACCCGTCCGCGGACCTCGCGATGCTGGCCAGCCTGGGCCGCAACGACGACGGCCCGGCGCCCAACGACGGCCGGGCCCTGCCGCCGCGCCCCGAGCGCGCCGAGCTGCCGCCCACCCGCGAGCCCGCCCCGGCGGCCCCGCCCGCGCCCGTGGCGCAGGAGGACGACCCGCTGAGCTCCAGTTCGTGGAACGTGCGCACCACCCCGGCGCCGGGCTCACCGTCCCTGGCCGACCGGCTGACCGCACCCCACGCCGATCCGCTCGGCGACCCCCTGGGGTCCACCGGTCCGATCCGCGACCCGCTGGGCGCGCCGTCGGCGAGCGGCGCGACCCCGGCACCGGGCGGTGCCCCTTACACGCCGTCGACGCCCTCCCCGTCCCCGTCCTCCTATGACTATGACGGCGGCACGGGCGGGCGCGGGCGCATCGGCGACCCGGATCCGCTGGGCGGCGGGTTCCGCGGGGCCCCCTCGTCGGGCTCCGACGTGGGATCGCCGATCTGGTCGAGCATGGACACCGGCTCCCACCAGCGCCCGACGGGCGGCTACGGCGCCGGTCCGGGCACGCCCGGCGACCCGCTGAGCGGCGGGTACCCCGCCCCGGGGCGGCCCGACCCGCTGTCGGGTCCTGGGACGCACGGCCGCCCGGACCGTTCCGCCTACGACAGCGGCAGCCACTCGCGGTCGGACTACGGCGCGCCGCAGCGACCCGAGTACGAGACCGGCGACCACACCCGCCCCTCCTACGACACCGGGTCCTACACCCGACCCGAATACGACACCGGCACCCACAGCCGACCCACCTACCCCGGCACCGGCGCATCTCCCTACGAC
>NZ_JBJJBV010000175.1:0-14684 GCF_045446735.1 Nocardiopsis protaetiae | reverse complement strand
CCACCCGCTCGCCCGAGGCGTACGAGCGGCTGCTCATGGACGTGCTGGCCGGAGACTCCACCCTGTTCATGCGCCGCGACGAGGTCGAGGCGGCCTGGCGCTGGACGGATCCCGTGATCGCCGCCTGGGCCGACCTGGACCTCGTCCCCGAGACCTATCCGGCCGGGAGCGCCGGCCCCGCGGGCGCCGACCGGCTCATCGGCCGCACCGGCCGCACGTGGTACGAAGAGGAGCAACCCCGATGACCGCGCACATCCCCGCCGTCCACCCCGTCGTCGCCGAGGTCACCCGCGCCCTCGCCGAACGCAGCGCGGCCTCCCGCGCCGCCTACCTGGACAAGATCCGCTCCGCCGCGGACCCGGCCCGGCCCGCCCGCACGGCCTTGGGCTGCGCCAACCTCGCCCACGGGTTCGCCGCCTGCGGGGTCTCGGACAAGCTCGCCCTGGCCGGGGACGTCACCCCGAACCTGGCGATCGTCTCCTCCTACAACGACATGCTCTCGGCGCACCAGCCGCTGGAGTCCTACCCGGCGATCATCAAGGCCGCCGTCGGCGCGGCGGGCGGCGTCGCCCAGTTCGCGGGCGGGGTGCCCGCCATGTGCGACGGCGTCACCCAGGGCCGGGCGGGGATGGAGCTGTCCCTGTTCAGCCGGGACGTCATCGCGATGGCCACCGCCGTGGCGCTCTCCCACGACATGTTCGACGGCGCCCTCATGCTGGGCGTCTGCGACAAGATCGTGCCGGGCCTGCTCATCGGCTCCCTGGCGTTCGGCCACCTGCCGGTGGCGTTCGTCCCGGCCGGCCCGATGCCCTCGGGCCTGCCCAACAAGGACAAGGCGCGGGTGCGCCAGCGCTTCGCCGAGGGCAAGGCCGACCGCCGCGAGCTCCTCCAGGCCGAGTCGGCCGCCTACCACTCGCCGGGCACCTGCACGTTCTACGGCACCGCCAACTCCAACCAGATGCTCATGGAGGTCATGGGCCTGCACCTGCCCGGGGCCAGCTTCGAGCAGCCGGGCACGGAGATGCGCGAGGCGCTCACCGCCGAGGTCGGCCGCCGGGTGCTGGCCAACACCGCCCTGGGCGAGACCCCGGTGCCGCTGGGCGAGCAGGTCGACGAGCGCGCGATCGTGAACGCCGTGGTCGCCCTGCTGGCCACCGGCGGCTCCACCAACCACACCCTGCACCTGGTGGCGATCGCCCGCGCCGCGGGCATCGAGCTGACCTGGGACGACTTCGCCGCCCTGTCGGAGGTCGTGCCGCTGCTCACCCGCATGTACCCCAACGGCGCCGCCGACGTGAACGCCTTCCACGAGGCGGGCGGCATGGCCTACCTCATCGGCTCCCTGCTCGACGCCGGGCTGCTGCACGAGGACGTGCGCACCGTCATGGGCCGCGGGCTGAGCGCCTACCGCCAGGTCCCGGAGCTCAACGACGGCGTCCTGAGCTGGGTGGACGGCCCCAAGGAGAGCGGCGACACCTCGGTGCTGCGCGGCGCCGACGACCCCTTCGCCCCCGACGGCGGCCTGCGGATGCTCCACGGCAACCTGGGCCGCGCTGTCATCAAGGTGTCGGCGGTCGACCCGTCCCGGCACGTGGTGGAGGCGCCCGCCCGGGTCTTCGCCGACCAGGCCGAACTCCAGGCCGCCTTCACCGCAGGCGAGCTGACCGGCGACTTCGTCGCGGTGGTCCGCTTCCAGGGCCCGCGGGCCAACGGCATGCCCGAACTGCACAAGCTCACCCCGCCGCTGGCCGTGCTCCAGGACCGCGGCCAGAAGGTCGCCCTGGTGACCGACGGCCGCATGTCGGGCGCCTCGGGCAAGGTGCCCGCCGCCATCCACGTGTCCCCCGAGGCCGAGGCCGGCGGCCCGCTCGCCTACGTCCGCGACGGCGACCTCGTCCGCCTGGACGCCCGCGCGGGCACACTGGAGGTGCTCGCCGACCTGGCCGGACGCGAGCCCGCCGAGCCCAGCGTGGACTCCTCCACGGGTACCGGCCGGGAGCTGTTCGGCGCCCTGCGCGCGGCCGTCGGCCCCGCCGAGGCCGGTGCCGGGGTCTTCGGCCACTGAACGCGATCGAACAGGAGAACCTCCCCATGACGACGACGCCCCGCACCGGCGGCGACATCCTCGACCTGGCCCCGGTGATGCCGGTGGTCGTCCTGCACGACGCCGGGGCGGCCGTGCCGCTGGCCCGAGCCCTGGTGGCGGGCGGCCTGCCCGGCATCGAGGTGACGCTGCGCACCCCCGCCGCGCTCGACGCCATCGAGCGGATCGCCGCCGAGGTCCCCGAGGCCGTGGTGGGCGCGGGCACCGTGACCACCCCCGACCAGGCCGCGGCCGCCGCCAAGGCGGGCGCCCGGTTCCTGGTCAGCCCCGGCAGCACCGCCACCCTGGCCGCCGCCATGACCGACACCGGGCTGCCGTTCCTGCCCGGCGTGTCCACGGTGTCGGAGGCGCTGGCGCTGCTGGAGCGCGGCATTTCGGAGCTGAAGTTCTTCCCTGCCGAGGCCGCGGGCGGCGCCGCGTTCCTCAAGTCCCTGTCGGGGCCGCTGCCGCAGGTCCGCTTCTGCCCGACCGGGGGCATCACGCCGGCCTCCGCGCCGGACTACCTGGCGCTGCCCAACGTGGGCTGTGTGGGCGGCAGCTGGCTGACCCCGGCCGACGCGGTCGCCGCCGGGGACTGGGGCCGGGTCACCGACCTGGCCCGGCAGGCCGCCGCGCTCTGAGGACGGCCGAACGCCCGCGCCGCCGTCGCGGTGCGGGCGTTCCCGTATCCGGGGTTCAGCGTTCGGGCATGCGGAAGAAGATCATCGGGTTGCGGGTGCTGTCCCGCACCGGCTCGCCCAGCCCCAGGTCCTCGCGCAGTTCCAGCAGCGCCGTGTACGGGGCGGGCGCCCGCTTGCGGGAGACGGTCAGGTACTCCGTGGCCTTCCGGCGCAGCCACGCCAGCACGACCGCGCCCTCCGACAGGGGCACCGCCCGCCTGCCGTGGAACACGTCGTGGACGCTGACCGGGGTGCCCGGGGCGACCCGCGGGAACAGCTCGGCCAGGTACCAGCGCGCGAACCGGGCGTTGTGGGCGGCGTCCACGAACAGGTAGCCGATGTCCTCGGGGACCTCGCCGAGGTTCTTGCGCACGTCGCCCCGGTGGAAGTGCCAGCGCCCCTCGGACAGGGCCGCCGGGACGTTGGAGAGCACGTTGTCGACGATGTCGAAGGAGTGCAGGCTCCCGGTCCCGTTGTCGCGCAGCGCCGACAGGATCCAGGTGGTGGACCAGCCGTGGAAGGTGCCCAGCTCCATGACCGTCTCGGGCCGGGTCTCGCGCAGCAGCAGGTAGGTGATCTCGGCTTCGAGGTCGTCCAGCTGCGGGGTCAGCTTCCCCTGGGTCTCCCACAGGAACTCGCGCTGGGCCTTCCTCACCTCCGCCAGCGGATCCCGGTACTTGCGGTACAGGTCGCCGATCAGCGACAGGTCGATGCCGGCATCCCCCATGGCGGTCCCCTCGTCGTTCTCCGGTGCCCGGGCAGGGCGCGCTCTCAGTATCCAACGGAGCGGGGCCGCCGCGGCGCGCCCCCTCGTCCCGGCGATTCCGTGCGTATGCCGCGCCCGCCGCGCGGCCGGTGGCCGAACCGGGCCGGACCGGGGTCGAACCGGGGCCGTGGCGCCCGGTCAGGCCCCGTCCCACCGCCGCCCCGGAGTCCGGTCCGCGGTCCGGTCCGCGGTCCGCTCCGCCAGGTCCACCAGGGCGGAGCTCTCGGACAGCCGCTCCTCGTAGACCAGCCACTCGGGGCACTCGCCGTGGACGTCGAGCCCGCGCAGCCGCCGTCCGGCCTCCCGCGGCAGCTCGGCCAGCGCCGACAGCGACGGGTGCCGCTCCAGCCGGGCCGCCACCGCGCGGCAGCGTTCCACCAGGGCGTCCCGCTCCCGGGGCAGGGACCGGCTCAGCACCCGCAGCCGCGCCACCAGGTGGGTGGGCTCGGCCAGGGCGTCGAGCGCCTGCGCCAGCGCCTCCTCGGCCCGGGCCAGCGCCCGCTCGCCCGCGTGCACGTCCCGGGCGGCCAGCGCGCCGCCCACTTCCTCACGGTGCCGGTCGAACCGCTCCACCGCCCGCAGCCCCCGCTCCAGGGCCCGCCGGGCCCGCACCTCGGCCGACGCCGGATGCGCCCGGGCCACCCGTGCGACCCC
Organism: Nocardiopsis protaetiae; assembly: GCF_045446735.1. Classification (NCBI taxonomy): domain Bacteria; kingdom Bacillati; phylum Actinomycetota; class Actinomycetes; order Streptosporangiales; family Nocardiopsidaceae; genus Nocardiopsis; species Nocardiopsis protaetiae. The sequence continues at coordinate 10,501 of NZ_JBJJBV010000175.1, read as the reverse complement.
GGACCGCGCCTCGGCGACCCGGTCCGCCAGGTCGTCCCGGTCCCGGTCCAGCCCGGCGGCGCGCCGGGCGAGGCGTTCGTGCCGCTCGGACAGGCGGGCCAGGGCGCGCCGGGTCAGCTCCAGGTCCTCCGCCAGCGGGTCCAGCGCCGTGACGGCGGCCAGCGGGCGGCGCTCCCCGACGAACCCGCGCACCTCGTGCAGGCGCTCGGCCGCTGCGGCGAGGTCCCGCGCCTCGCCGTCGGTGCGGAACCCCGCGTCCTCCCGGCGGTCGGCCTCGGCCCGCTCCAGCAGGGCCTCGACCTCCCGCACCCGCTCGGGCAGGGCGGCCAGCCGGGCGACCACCCCGCCCAGCCTGGCCTCCTGCGCGCGCAGCCCGGGGACGGCCTTCTCCAGCTCGATGACCAGCCGCTCCCACGCCTGCGCGGTGAACACCAGCCGCCCGGTCCGCACCGGCGCCGCGGGCGCGGCGGCCAGCTCCGCGTACCGCAGCTCCGCCCCGTCGGCCCGGCCTATCGCCCGCTCGGCCGGTTCCAGGAGCGCGGCGACCTCCTCGTGCGCGTGGTCGGCGCGGACCAGCTCGATGTCGCGCCGCACCTGGTCGCGGAGCCGGTGCAGCTCGGCGACCAGCGCGGCGGCGCGCCCCCGTGCGAGCTCCGTTCGCTCCACCACCGGGCGTCTGCGGGACACGCGCAGGTACAGGGGCACCGCGGCCAGACCGCACACCAACAGGACGAAAAGCACCACCGAGACCAACTCCAGGGGTAGGTTCCCTACGGTTAGGTCGCCCCGACCCCGCCGAAGGTTCATCCCCTGGCACGTTCCGGCCACGCTCCGGCCGCACTGCGCGCCACCGGGGCCCGGTGGGGATCAGGAGCACAGGAGGGCGGCGCGCAGGTCGAGGCGGTGGTCGAGGTCGGAGAGGTCGCGGCCGGTCAGGGTCTCGATGCGCGGGATCCGGTAGTGGACCGTGTTCACGTGGACGTGCAGCAGCCGGGCCGTGCGCACCCAGGACCCGTTCTCGTCCAGGAACACGCGCAGGGTGTGCAGCAGGTCGCCGCCGGTGCGGCCGTCGTGGTCGAGCACCGGGCCCAGGACGCGGCGGTGGTAGTCCCGCCGCACCGCCGGGGCCACCCCCGCGACCAGCCCGGCCAGCCCGCGCAGCTCCGCGGCGGCCAGGACGCCGTCCCTGCCCGCACCCGCTTCGGCTGCGTCCAGCGCGTACCCGGCGCGGACCAGGCAGGACGCCAGTTCCTCCGGGTCGGCCACGGGTTCGCCGACGCCCGCGTACGGGGTGCCCCGGCCCGACAGCAGCGTGACGAAGAGCGCCCACGTCCGGCGCAGCGCCTCCGGGAGTTCGGCGGCCTCGCCCGGGACCACGGCCACGGCCCGGCCGTCGGGGGTGCGGCCGACCACCGGTTCGCGGTCGTCCGCGCGCAGCGCCTCCTCCAGGGCGGACCGGGCCCACTCGACCCCCGTGCGGTCCCCGCGGATCCGGGCGGCGACCACGGTGAGCGGCCGGGCGCCCGCCAGCCCGCAGGCGGCCAGAGCCGACTCCACCGCCGCACGGTCGGCCCAGGGCCGGTGCAGGAGTTCGGCCAGCCGGTCCGCGGCCCGGCGGGCGCCCTCCCGGCCCGCCTCCACCCGGGCGCGTTCCAGGGAGACGATCCCCGCGGCCTCGGCCAGCGCCCGCGGCGGGACGGGCCGGTCGGAGACCACCCGCAGCCACCAGGTGTCCACCGGTGACGACCCCGGGACCGGCACCGGCCGCACCGCCCGCAGCGCGCCCGGGTCCGGGACGCCCGAAGCGGTCGTGCGGCCCGCGTCGGTGGCGATCTCGCAGTAGGAGGCGGCCAGCGCGGTCCGCACCCCGTCGAGCAGGGCCGCCGTGCCCGCCCCCTCGGAGACCAGCGCCGTCAGCGTCCGCCGCTCGCGCGCCCCCAGCGGCCGCGCGCCCGGTTCGCTCTCGGCCAGCGTCCGGTGCACGAAGGCGCTCACCGTGTGGAAACCGGTGGACCGGGGCACCGCCAGCAGCGCCAGCCCGCGGTCCCGGCAGGCCGCCACCAGCGCCTCGGGGGTCGGCCCGTGGGCGGCCTCGCCCGCCAGCAGCGCGGAGATCCCCGACCGCACCAGGCGGTCGGCGTAGTCGGCCATGGCGGTGTCCGGGTCGCCCCGCCGCCACCACACCAGGCCGGTCAGCAGGACCCCGCCCGGTTCCAGGTACGGGGAGGGGTCGGCCAGATCGGTGGTGACCACCCCCGTGATCTCGTTGTCGAGAAAGGAATCCGGGGCCCATTTCACGGCGATTCCCAATTCCCGGTCCTCCACCAGATCCCGGACGATCACGGTTCCTCCTCGGGTGTTCCACGGCCCGGACGACTCCGGGCGGTGAGCTCGTGAATGCGAGCCACAGTGCTGTTTCCTGTTGGTATCCACAAGGTTAAACACACGGATCGGTGGGCTGGTCGATCGTACAGTGGGCGGGGCGAGAGGCCTTTCCGATTCCGTGCGAACGACCACTCGACCGTGATGAGGAATGCTTGTTTCAATGAATCGGCCGTGATTTTTCCACGGCGGACGCAGGGCGTTCCGGGATTCCTCGCGGACCCGGAACGCCCACCCCCCACTTCGCCGATCGTGTCCCCCCAGGGACCGGAGGGAGCGCGATGGACCTCACTTCCATCGACGAGGTCCGGCCGGCCTCCGAGACCGCGTGGCGGCCCGGCGACGCCTGGCTGGCCGGCGGCACCTACCTGTTCTCCGAACCCCAGCCGCACATCACCCGGCTGCTCGACCTCACCGCCCTGGACTGGCCCGCGCTGGTCCGCCGCGACGACCACCTGGAGATCGCCGCGACCTGCACCGTCGCCCGGCTGCGCGAACTGGAGCCCGACCCGTCGTGGGCGGCGTTCCCGCTGGTCGGGCAGTGCTGCCACGCGTTCCTCGCCTCGTTCAAGATCTGGAACGAGGCGACCGTCGGCGGCAACCTCTGCAACGCGCTGCCCGCCGGGCCGATGATCTCCCTGACCGCAGCCCTGGACGGCGTCTGCGTGCTCCGGCCCGCACCCGACCGGGGGCCCGAGCGCCTCGTCCCCGTCCACGAGTTCGTCACCGGCGCGGGGGAGAAGGCCCTGGCCCCCGGGGAGGTGCTGCGCGCCGTCCGCGTCCCCTACCGGGCGCTGCGCCGCCGCACCGCGTTCCGGCAGGTCTCCCTCACCCCGCACGGGCGCTCCGGCGCCCTGCTCATCGGCACCCGGGACCCCGGGGACGGGGGCTTCGTGCTCACCGTCACCGCGTCCACCCCCCGCCCCGTCCGGTTCGCCTTCCCCGCCGTCCCCGCGGCCGCGGAGCTGGACGCCGCGCTGTCCGGGCGGCTCGCCCCCGACGACTACTTCGACGACATGCACGGCGACCCCCGCTGGCGCCGCCACGTCACCCACCTGCTCGCCGAGCGGATCCGCGCCGAACTCGCCACCGGGCCCACTACCGGGCCCGGCGGCGGCCCCGCCCCCGACGGAGGCACGCTGTGAACTACCAGGTCAACGGCAAGGAGTACCCCAACCGGCCGCAGCCGGGCCAGTGCCTGCGCACTTTCCTGCGCGAACTCGGCCGGTTCGACGTCAAGAAGGGCTGCGACGCAGGCGACTGCGGCGCCTGCACCGTCCACGTGGACGGCGCCCCCGTGCACAGCTGCCTGTACCCGGCGGCGCGCGCCCTGGGCAGGGAGGTCACCACGCTCGCCGGGCTCGCCACCGAGGGCGACTTGCACCCGGCACAGCGGGCGTTCCTCCAGGCCCAGGGGTTCCAGTGCGGGTTCTGCACCGCCGGGATGATCATGACCACCGCCGCCCTGGACGAGGAGCGCCGCGCCGACCTGCCCCGCTCCCTCAAGGGCAACCTGTGCCGCTGCACCGGCTACCGGGCCGTCCGCGACGCCGTCGAGGGCGTCCGCAACATCGAGGAGTCCGCGGCGGGGGACGAGGCCGGGCGCAGCCTGCCCGCGCCCGCCACCCTGGGCGTCGTCACCGGCGAGGTCCGGTACACGCTCGACGTGGACGTCGAGGACCGGGTGTACATCCGGCTGCTGCGCTCCCCGCACTCCCACGCCCGGATCACCCGCATCGACACCGCGGCCGCCGCGGCCCTGCCCGGGGTGCACGCCGTCCTCACCCACGCCGACGCCCCCGACCGGCTCTACTCCACCGCCCGCCACGAGGACCACCGCGACGACCCCGACGACCTGCGGCTCCTCGACGACGTGGTGCGCTACAAGGGCCAGCGGATCGCCGCCGTGGTCGCCGACAGCGAACGGATCGCCGACCGCGCCCTGGGCCTCATCGAGGTCGACTACGAGCCGCTGCCCGCCGTGTACACCCCCGAGGAGGCGCTGGCCCCCGGCGCCCCCGTCATCCACGACAAGGGGCCCGAATCCCGGATCGCCGACCCCCGCCGCAACCTCGTCGCCGAGGCGCACGGGGACATCGGCGACGTCGAGGCCGGGTTCGCCGAGGCCGACGTGGTGTACGAGGAGGAGTTCCACACCCAGCGGGTCCAGCACGCCCACCTGGAGACCCACTGCGCCATCGCCTGGTGGGACGCCGACGAGCGCCGCCTCACCGTGCGCTCCAGCACCCAGGTGCCCTTCCTCACCCGCGACGCCCTGGCCTCGCTGTTCGACCTGCCCCGGGAGAACGTTCGTGTGCACGCCGAGCGTGTGGGCGGCGGATTCGGCGGCAAGCAGGAGATGATGGTGGAGGACATCGCCGCACTGGCGGCGATGCGCACCGGCCGTCCCGCCCAGATCGAATTGACCCGCACCGAGCAGTTCACCGGCACCTCCACCCGCCACCCGATGTCCGTGCGGGTGAAGATCGGGGCGCGCCGGGACGGCACGCTCACCGCGATCCAGATGCGGCTGCTGTCGAACACCGGCGCCTACGGCAACCACGGCCCCGGCGTGATGTTCCACGGCAGCGGCGAGTGCGTGGCGATCTACCGCTGCCCCAACAAGAGGATCGACTCCTACGCCGTGTACACCAACACGGTGCCGGCGGGCGCGTTCCGCGGGTACGGGCTGAGCCAGACCGTGTTCGCCGTCGAACAGGTCATGGACGAGATCGCCCGCATGCTCGACATGGACCCCGTCGACCTGCGCGAACGCAACGTGATCCGCCCCGGCGATCCGATGGCGGCGCTGCACGAGGACGAGGACGACGTCGAGTACGGCAGCTACGGGCTCGACCAGCTGCTGGCCGCCCTCCGCGAGGCGCGCGCCGACCCCGGCGCCCGCGGTGAGGAGCCGCCGCCCGGCTGGCTGGTCGGCGACGGCCTGGCCGTGTGCATGATCGACACCGTGCCGCCCCGCGGCCACTTCGCCGACGCGGACCTCGCCCTGCTGCCCGACGGCCGCTACGACCTGGCCGTGGGCACCGCCGAGTTCGGCAACGGCACCACCACCGTGCACCGGCAGATCGCCGCCACGGTGCTGGGCACCACCGCCGACCGGATCGTGGTGCGCCAGTCCGACACCGACGTGGTCGGCCACGACACCGGCGCGTTCGGCTCCACCGGGACGGTCGTGGCGGGCAAGGCCGTGCACCGCGCCGCCACCGCCCTGCGTGAACGCCTGCTGGAGGAGGCTGCCCGCCACCTGGGCGCCGACCCCGGGGCGTGCGTGCTGGAACCCGACCGGGTGCGGGGCGGCGACACGTCGGTGTCGCTGACCCTGCTGCACGACCTGGCCCGCGACGGCGGGGGCGGGGTGGCCGCGCACGGCCACTGGGCGGGCACCCCGCGGTCGGTGGCCTTCAACGGCCAGTGGTTCCGGGTGGCCGTCGACCCCGACACCGGGGAGGTGCGGATCCTGCGCGCCCTGCACGCCGCCGACGCCGGGCGGGTGATGAACCCGAACCAGTGCCGGGGGCAGGTCGAGGGCGGGTTCGCCCAGGCGCTGGGCGCCGCCATGTACGAGAACGTGCGCCTGGACGCGCTCGGGGAGGTGGAGTCCACCGCGTTCCGCAAGTACCACATCCCCGCCTACGCGGACGTGCCCCCGCTGGAGGTGCGGTTCGCCGAGACCGAGGACGCCCTCGGCCCGCTGGGCGCCAAGTCCATGAGCGAAAGCCCCTTCAACCCCGTGGCCCCCGCCCTGGCCAACGCCCTGCGCGATGCGACCGGGCACCGGTTCACCCGGCTGCCGCTGGCCCGGGACCGGGTCTGGCTCGCGCTCCAGCAGGGCGCCACCGACGCCACCGAGGAACGATGACCACCACCGACGCGACCACCACCGACGGGACCACCGCCGGGGCGACCGGCTCCGGAACGAGCGCCTCCGGGAGGAGCGCCGCTGACGCGAACGCCGCCGGGGCGACCGGCTCCGGGACGAGTACCTCCGGGAGGGGCGCCTCCGACGCGAGCGCCGCCGGGACGAGCGCCGTGCGCGGCGACCTGGCGTACTTCACCGGCGACCCCTTCACCGCCGAGCCGGAGGAATGCTTCGTCCACGTGCCCGACGGGGTGGTGGTGATGCGCGAGGGGCGCATCACCGCGGTCGGGCGCGCCGCCGACCTTGCCCCGGGCCTGCCCGCCGGGACCCGGGTGGACCACCACCCCGGCTGCCTGGTCGGCCCCGGGTTCATCGACGCGCACGTCCACTACGCCCAGACCGGGATGATCGCCTCCCACGGCGGCAGGCTCATCGACTGGCTCAACGACCACACCTTCCCCGCCGAACGGGCGCTGGCCGACCCGGCCGTCGCCGCCGACCTGGCCGCGGCGTTCGTGGCCGAGCTGGTGCGCAACGGCACCACCACCGCTCTCACCTTCGCCACCGTGCACCGGCACTCGGTGGACGCGCTGTTCACCGCCGCGGCCGCCGTCGACATGCGGATCATCGCGGGCAAGGTGCTGATGGACCGCAACGCCCCCGCCGACCTGCTGGACGACCCGCGCCGCGGGTACGAGGAATCGCGCGACCTCATCCGCGCCTGGCACGGCCGCGGCCGCGCCGGGTACGCGATCACGCCGCGGTTCGCGCCCACCAGCAGCCCCGAGCAGCTACGGCTGGCCGGGGAGCTGTGGCGGGAGTTCCCGGACGTGCACGTCCACAGCCACGTGGCGGAGAACGCCGACGAGGTCCGCTGGGTGGCGGAGCTGTTCCCCGACCGCAAGGGCTACCTGGACGTGTACCACCACCACGGGCTGACCGGGCGGCGGGCCGTGTACGCGCACGCGGTGCACCTGGGGGAGGAGGACTTCGGGCTGTGCCACGACACCGGGACGGCGCTCGCGCACTGCCCGACCTCCAACACGTTCCTGGGCAGCGGGCTGTTCCCGCTGCACGAGGCCAAGGCCGCCGAGCGCCCCGTGCACGTGGGCCTGGGCACGGACGTGGGCGCGGGCACGACCTTCTCGCTGCCGGCCACGATGGGGGAGGCGTACAAGGTCGCCCAGTTGCGCGGGCGCGACCTGGACCCGCTGCGGTCGCTGTACCTGGCCACGCTCGGCAACGCCCGGGCGCTGGACATCGACCGGCACGTGGGCACACTCGCCCCCGGCATGGAGGCCGACCTGGTGGTGCTCGACCCGCGGGCGACCCCGCTGCTGGCCCGCCGCACGGCCCGCGCGGAGTCGGTGGCGGACGTGGTGTTCGCCCTGGCGGTGCTGGCCGACGACCGCGTGGTGCGCCGCACCTACATCGCGGGCCGCCCGGTCGACCCCGATCGGATCCCCTGAGGGTGGCGCCCGGGCCCGCGGGTCCGGGAGGCGCCGGGCCCGTGCAAGGACGGGTCCGGCCCCTCCCGCGCCCGCGGTGCCCGGCTTTTCCCCGCCGAGTCCCCTTTCCCCGCCGAGTCCCCACGAGCGGGGATCGATGGGCGAGGCCGTGCTCCCGGCCGGGGGCGTTCCCCGGCGATCGGTGTGCGGCGGTGATCGGCATACGGTGGCGCTCGGCATGCGTCGGCGCTCGGCATGCGGCGGGGCGGCGTCGGCCGGGACCGCTTCTCGGCGGTCGGCGCCCGAGGGGGCCGGTTTCCGAGCGGACGTTCGGCGGTGGTCAGGGCCCGGCGGCGCCCGGGCAGGGGCGGTCGGGGGTGACGAAGGCGCCGGCGCGGGCGGCGTCGGCGGCGATGCGAGCGGCGCGGCGCAGGTCGGCGTCGGCGACGGGTTCGCGGCCCACGAGGAGCCGGTGGTAGACGGGGGCGACGGCGGCCCGGACGACCTCCACCGCGTCGGTGCCCTCGGGCACCTCACCGCGGTCGACGGCCTCGGCGACCACGACCGCGGAGCGTTCGTGGCGGTCGGCCATGAAGGCCCGCAGCGCCTCGGCGGCCCGCGGCGAGGCGATGGCGGCGGCGATCGAGGCGGCTGCCACCGCTCCCTCCGGGGCGTCGGTGAAGCCGTGGCGCACGTCCTCGGCCAGGGCCAGCAGGTCGCCTTCGAGGGTGCCGGTGCGGGTGGGCGTCCAGCCGTGTTCGCCGGCCGACCACTCCAGGGCGGCGGCCAGCAGCCCGTCCACCCCGCCCCAGCGGCGGTAGACGGTGGCCTTGTGCACCCCCGAGCGGGCGGCGACGCGGTCGACGGTCAGTCCCGCGTAGCCCAGTTCGCCCAGTTCGTCGAGGGTGGCCCGCAGGACGGCGGCGGTGTTGCGCGCGGTGCGCCCGCCCGGGCGGGCGCTGCCGGGAGGTTCCGGGGTCGAGGTCATAATGCAACTGTAGTTGCATTTGATCGTCCTGTGTGTCATCATCCTTAATGCAACAGTGGTCGCAAAAGTGGCTGCGCCAATGACCTTTCGAAGGAGGAGGGATCCCGATGGGCCTCGTCGCACGCGTGTCGCGTTCCGCCGTCCGTTTCCCGCACCCCACCTCCGGGAGGTCCACATGTCCCACACCGTCATCGCCACCGGCCTGACGTTCGCCTGGCCCGACGGCGCGTCCGTCTTCTCCGGCCTGGACGCCTGCTTCGGCCCCGGCCGCACCGGGCTGATCGGCCGCAACGGCAGCGGCAAGTCCACACTGCTGCGCCTCATCGCCGGGCGGCTCACCCCCGCCTCGGGCACCCTCGCCGTGGACGGCGACATCGGGTACCTCGACCAGCGGATCACCCTGGACACCGGGCGCACCGTCGCCGGGCTGCTGGGCATCGAGCCGGTCCGCGCCGCCCTGCGCGCCGTGGAGCGGGGGGACACCGACCCGGCGCGCTTCGACACCATCGGCACCGACTGGGACATCGAGGAGCGCGCGCTGGCCCGGCTCACCCGGTTCGGCGTCGACCTCGACGGTCCCGACCCGCTGGACCGGACCGTCGGCACCCTCTCCGGTGGCGAGGCCGTCCTGGTCGGGCTGGCCGGGATCGCGCTGCGCCGCCCCGCCGTCACCCTGCTCGACGAGCCCACCGACAACCTCGACCGGCGGGCCCGGGAGCGGCTGTTCGCCGCCGTCGACTCCTGGCCCGGCGTGCTCGTGGTCGCCGACCACGACCGCGAACTGCTGGAACACGTCGACCGGATCGCCGAGCTGCGGGAGGGGGACCTGCGCACCTGGGGCGGTAACTACACGGACTACACCGAGCAACTCGCCGCGGAGCAGGAGGCCGCCCGGCGGATGGTCCGCGCCGCCGAGGCCGACCTGCGCCGGGAGAAGCGCCAGCTCGCCGAGGCCCACGTCAAGCTGGCCCGGCGGGTGCGGTTCGGGAACAAGAAGACCGAGACCAAGCGCGAACCCAAGGTCATCATGAACCAGCGCAAACGCGAGGCGCAGGTGGCCGCGGGCAAGCACCGCATCATGCACGAGGAGAAACTGGCCGAGGCCGGGGAGGACCTGGTCCGGGCCGAGGCGGCCGTCCGCGACGACGCCGTCATCCGCGTCGACCTGCCCGGCACCGAGGTCCCGGCCGGGCAGGACGTGCTGGAGCTGCGCACCGGCGGGGACCGGCGGCTGGTGCTGCGCGGCCCCGAGCGGGTGGCGCTGACCGGCCCCAACGGGGCGGGCAAGACCACGCTGCTGCGGGCCGTCGTCGGCCTGGGGGAGCACCCCCGGGCGGAGGTCGTCCACGTGGTGGACCGGGTCGGCTACCTGCCGCAGCGGCTGGACGTGCTGGACGACGACCGCAGCGTGCTCGACAACGTGCGCGACGCGGCGCCCGGCACCGACCCGCAGCGGATCCGGGCCGGGCTGGCCCGGTTCCTCCTGCGCGGTGAACGGGTCGACCAGCGGGTCGGCGGGCTCTCCGGCGGGGAGCGGTTCCGGGTGGCGCTGGCCCGGGTGCTGCTGGCCGAGCGGCCGCCCCGGCTGCTCGTCCTGGACGAGCCCACCAACCACCTGGACCTCGACAGCAGGCTGCGGCTCACCGAGGCGCTGGCCGGGTACCGGGGCGCGCTGCTGGTGGCGAGCCACGACCCGGTGTTCCTGCACGAGATCGGCGTGACCCGTCGCTGGGAGGTCCGCCGTGACCGCGACCCCTGGGAGGAGCCCGTGTGACCCCGGTCGTCGGGCGGCGGGGCCCGGTC
>NZ_JBJJBV010000174.1:0-14781 GCF_045446735.1 Nocardiopsis protaetiae | reverse complement strand
CTCCAGGGCGGTGGTGCGGTAGGCCGCGCCGAACAGGCACACGTGGACCAGCAGCGGGTAGAGCTGGTGCAGGGCCACCCGGGAGCGCCAGCCCGCCGCCAGCGGCGCCACCTCGTTGTAGGCGTCGCGCACCCGCTCCAGGTGGGGCAGGCCGAACAGGGTGAGCATGGCCAGGTCGGCCTCCCGGTGCCCGCCGTGGGCGGCCGGGTCGATGAGCACCGCGTCCTTGCCGCGCCACAGCACGTTGCCGTTCCACAGGTCGCCGTGGATGCGCGCCGGCGGCTCGGGCTCCCCCGCCAGGTCGGCGACCCGGTCCACCACCTTCTCCACGGTCCGCCCGTCGATGGGGGTGAGCCCGCCCTGGTCCACGGCCCGGCGCAGGCAGGGGCGCAGCCGCTGCTCGGCGTAGAAGGTGGGCCAGTGCCGGGCGGGCGTGTTGTCCACCGGCAGCGGCCCCACGTAGCCGGGCCAGTCGGCGCCGAAGTGGTCCGCCCCGGTCAGGTGCAGCCCGGCCAGCCGGCGGCCCAGGCGCTCGGCCGCGTCCGGGGTGGGGTCGCGCTCCTCCACCCAGGGCAGCACCAGGATGCGCTCGTCCCAGGCGAGCGGCTCCAGCACCGGGGAGCCGAAGGCGCGCCCCAGCCACTCCAGGCCGCGGGCCTCGGAGGTGAACACGGCGCTGGGCGCGGCGTTGCGCGGCAGCGACTTCACGAACAGGCGGCCGCCGTCCTCGGCCTCCGCGTAGGAGATGTCCCAGTCGTGGCTGCGCTGGGCCCGCACGGCCCGGCGCACCGGACGGCCCAGCAGAGCGGTGAGCCGCTCGGCCATGGTCCCCTTGACCGGGTCCCGCCGCCGGCCCTCACCGCCGTCCGCGGCGCACACCGGTCCCCCCTCCACCCGGCCCCCGCTACCGCTGCTTCAGCAGCGCGGTGAGTTCGCCGGTCAGGCCCTTGGCCGCGGCCTCCACCATGTTGAGGACGGCGGTGAACCCGTCGTCGCCGCCGTAGTAGGGGTCGGGCACCTCGGGGTTGGGGCCCGCCCCGGGGGCGAAGGAGCGGAACAGCCGCAGCCGGGCCGGGTCGAAGCCGTACCCGGCGCCCTCCCGGTCGACGAAGCGGCGCAGGTCGTCGAGGTTGTCCAGGTCCATGGCCAGCAGCAGGTCGAGCCGTTCCAGGTCGGCCGGTTCGAACTGCCGGGCGGTGTGGTCGGTGAGGTAGCCGTGCACGCGCAGCGTGGAGGCGGCCCGGGGGTCCATCGCCCCGCCCACGTGCCAGTCGCCGGTGCCGGAGCTGGTCACTTCGACGAGGTCGCCCAGCCCGGCCCGTTCCAGGTCGGCCGCCAGCACCTTGGCGGCCATCGGTGAGCGGCAGATGTTGCCCAGGCACACCACGCCGACACGGTAGGGGCCGTCGGGGTGGCGGGGTTCCGGCAAGCTCATACCTCTTACCGTAACGAAAAACCGGCGCGGCCACCCGTTTCGCGGCGGGCGCGTTCGCCGCGGTCCGGTAACGCCCGCCATCCCTCGGGCGGGCGCACCGCGGCCTCACCCCTTGGGCAGGCGGACCACGGTGACGAAGAAGTCGTCGATCTGCCGGACCACCTTGATGAACTGGTCGAAGTCCACCGGCTTGGGCACGTAGGCGTTGGCGTGCAGGCGGTAGCTGCGCAGCACGTCCTCCTCCGCCTCGGAGGTGGTGAGCACGACGACGGGGATGTGCGCGAGCTCCTCGTCGTTCTTGACCTCCTGTAGGACCTCCCGCCCGTCCTTGCGGGGCAGGTTGAGGTCGAGCAGGATCAGGTGCGGCCGCGGGGCCTCGGCGTACTCGCCCTCCCGGCGCAGGAAGCGCAGGGCCTCGACGCCGTCGGAGACCACGTGCAGGCGGTTGCCCAGCTTGTGTTCCTCGAACGCCTCCTTGGTCATGAGGACGTCGCCCGGGTCGTCCTCGACCAGCAGCACCTCGATGGGATGCACCAACATGACCTCGCTCAAGCCTCAGAACCCCTGATCAGGGTCCGCCCCGCCGTCGGGGGGAACCGTACCGCCGTCGGACACGGGCGCGGTGGAGGTCGCGCCGGGGGACTCCCCGGCCGCTTCCGCCTCCGGGCCGTCCCGACCCGTGGACCATCGTGCGGCCGCCGGTGCCGGGTCCGCGGGGGCGGTCTCGGCCTCCTGGACCCCGTCGGCGGCGATCGCCTCCCGGGCGGCGGGTGCGCCGTCCGCGTCAGCGGTCTCCTCCTGCCCGGGATCGACGGGCAGAGACCAGCATATGCGCGTTCCGGTACGGGGGGTCTCCCCCTCACCGGAGGTTTCCGGCCCGTGTCCGGTGTCCAGCCAGATCCGACCGCCGTGGAATTCGACGATCTTCTTGCACATAGCCAGGCCGATACCGGTTCCCGTGTACTTCTCCCTCGTATGCAACCGCTGGAAGATCACGAAGATGCGCTCGGCGTACTGCGGTTCGATCCCGATTCCGTTGTCCTGGCAGCTGAAGATCCACTCGTCGCCCTGGCGTTCGACGCCGATGTGGACGCGCGGGTCCTCCTCGCCGCGGAACTTGACGGCGTTGCCCACCAGGTTGAAGAACACCTGGGTGAGCAGGGTGCGGTCGCCCTGGACGGTGGGCAGCTCGTCCCAGGTGACCTCGGCGCCGGTCTCCTCCAGCCGGGTGGACAGGCTGCTCAGGGCGTCGTCGAGGGCGCGGTCGAGGTCGACGGCGGCGAAGTTCTTGGTGCGGCCGACCCGGGAGAAGGCGAGCAGGTCGTTGATGAGGGTCTGCATGCGCTTGGCGCCCTCGACCGCGAAGTCGATGTAGGAGTCGGCGCGCTCGTCGAGCTGGCCCTGGTAGCGGCGCTGGAGCAGCTGGCAGAAGCTGGCCACCTTGCGCAGCGGCTCCTGGAGGTCGTGGGAGGCGACGTAGGCGAACTGCTCCAGTTCCAGGTTGGAGCGGCGCAGCTCCTCGGCCTGGTGCTCCAGCAGCGCGGACTGCTCCTGGAGTTTGCGCCGGGCGGAGGCGACCTCGTCCAGGTCCTGGACGATGCGCTCGCGCATGGCGTCCACGTCCCGGCCCAGGCGGACGATCTCGGGTGGGCCGTGCAGGGAGATGCGGTGGGCGTAGTACCCCTCCGACACCTGGCGCATGTGCCCGGCCAGCTCCTCCAGGGGGCGCAGCACCCACTGCTGGAGCATCACCCACAGGAACACCGACAGGAACACCACGACCAGGCCGACCAGCACCAGCAGGGCGACGACCTGCTGGGTGGCCAGGGTCAGGCCGCTGCGGGCCTCCTCGATCTCGTTCTGGAGGTTGCGGACGGCGGCCTCGCTGGCGCGGGTGAGCTCCAGGTAGAGGACGCGGCCGCGGCGCAGGTCGTCCTGGCTGGGCTCCTGCCCGCTGCCGACCTGCTCCAGGGTGGGCTCGGCGAACTCCTCGGTCCAGATCTCGCCGGCGCGCAGCAGGGCGTCGATGTTCCCGGCCAGGACCGGGTCCTCCTCGCGGCGGCCGTCGGCCAGCTCGCGCAGCACCGCCCGCTCCTCGGTGATCTTGAGGCGGGCGTCGATGTAGGGCTGGAGGAACTCGCGCTCCTCGGTGAGGATGTAGCCGCGCAGGGCGTGGTCCTGGGTCAGGTAGGCCGAGCGGATCTGCTCGACCGAGCCGACGGCCGGGGTGAGCTCGTCGACCTGGAGCGCCAGGGAGTCGCGGGCGCTGAAGGCGGCCAGGGTGATGATCGAGACGGCGACCACCAGGACGACCGCGACCACGGTCAGCAGGCTGGTCACCCGGCGGCGCAGGCTCCACGACTCGTGGGGCACGGCCGGGCGGCCCCGGTCGCCGTTGACGAAGTGGGCGCCGCCGACGGAGGGGGTCGGGGGCGCGGCGGTGTCCTCGGGGGCCTCGGCTCCGTCGGTGTCGGTCGCCATGGCCGTCCCCTCCCCGGGAGGTGTCACTCCCGGTCTCCGTTGTTCTCCCCGTGCCCGCCGCTCTCCCCGTGTGCGCCGCTCTCCCCGTCGCCGTCGTGGGTGATGAGGAGCATCGCCACGTCGTCCTGGAGCGGTCCCCCGTTGCTGCGCTCGGCCTCGTCCACCACGTGTTCGGGCAGCCGGGCCAGGGAGACGCCCTGTTCCAGGACCCCGGTGACCAGCCGGCGCAGCCCCGCGACCTCCAGGCGCGCGGGCGGCTCCTCGTCGTAGGCGTCGACCAGGCCGTCCGTGTACATGAGCAGGCTGGAGCCGTGCGGCAGGCGGACCTCGTCGACGTCGGCGTTCTCCACGGGGAGGACACCGAGCGGGGGCTGGGGGGTGACCGGGGTCTCCTCCACGGAGGAGCCGCGGACGATCATGGGCGGCGGGTGCCCGAGCACACGCAGCCGGACCCGGTCGTCGCCGGTGTCCATGCTGGCCATGCACAGGGTCGCGTACATCTCCTCCTGGGCCCGCTCGCTGACGAGGATGGCCTCCAGGTTGGGCAGCACGGTGGACTCGGCGACCCCGGCCATGATGAGCGTGCGCCAGGCGATGCGCAGGCTGACGCCCAGGGCGGCCTCGTCGGGGCCGTGGCCGCTGACGTCGCCGATGATGATGTGGGTGGTGCCGTCCTTCTCGACCGCGTCGTAGAAGTCGCCGCCGACGATGGCGCGCTTGCGGCCGGGCCGGTAGTAGGCGCGGTGGCTGAGCGGCGAGCGCTGGAGCAGCACCTGGGGCAGCAGGCCGCGTTCCAGGCGCATGTTCTCGCGGGCGCGCAGGCGGGCCTCGCGGAGCTGGTGGGCGTTCTCGTCGGCGCGGCGGCGCTCCAGGGAGTAGCGCAGGCTGCGGCCGAGCAGGGAGCCGTCGACCTGGCCCTTGACGAGGTAGTCCTGGGCTCCGGCGGCGACGGCGGCCACGCCCTCGTGCTCGTCGTCCAGGCCGGTGAGGACCACGACGGCCGCCGAGGGGGCGCTCTGGAGCACCTCGCGGAGCAGGTCCAGGCCGTGGGCGTCGGGCAGGTTGAGGTCGAGCAGGACGCAGCCGCGGAAGCCCTTGAGGTGGGCGCGGGCGTCCTCCAGGGTGGCGACCCAGGTGATGTCGGTGGTGAGCGCTGTCTCGGCGAGCAGTTCCTCGGCCAGGAAGGCGTCGCCCGCATCGTCCTCGATCAGCAGGACGTCAACCGATTCGACGGCAGCCTCCACCCGTTCGTTCAGGACGGCGTCGCCCAGGGCGGCGCGGCCGTCGGCGGCCACGCCGTCAGCGGGGGCGGTGTGCGCCGTCCCCGTGTCGATCACCGTTGTGGGATCGTGCCCTGTTCTCCTGGTATCCACTCATCGCCTTCGGTCTGACGGTCCGCGGGCGCTCGCCGTCGCGCCGCGTGGGCCCGAGACGGACACCCCGGGGCGGTTCGGACCGCATGGCTACCCAAAAGATAAACGCCCCGAGGACCTGTTGACCAGCAGGCGTGGGGGAGACACATCCGACGGGGTCCTCGGGAACCCGGTCGTCGGAGGGGGTCCGCGGGCCGGAACCCGCTGGGGTCAAGGGTTTGCGCGGAGGTCGCCGGGGGCGGTCCGCAGGCGCGTGCAGGGGCATGTGCACGGGGGCGCGGCGTCTGTGAGGCCGCACACAGGCTAAGCGACACCGTCGGGCTTTTTGATGACAGGTTGTCGTATCCTTCTTGAAGGAAGGCTCACCTAAATGACATCATGTCATCAAAGGTACCGATCGAGGAAGTACGGAGAACGCGGATGAGCGTCACGGCCGAAGCCCCCACCACGGCCCCCGACTCGGAGCTGTTCTCCGAGCGGCTCAAGGCGGCCACCTGGAGCGACCACCAGTCCGCCGAGGACCACGGGTTCACCCGGGACCTGATGTCCGGCGCCCTCCCCCTGGCCGGGTACACCGCGATGGTCGCCCAGCACTACTTCGCCTACGTCGCGCTGGAGGAGGTCGGCCGCTCGCTGATCGGCGACCCCCTGGCCGGCCGGTTCCACTACCCCGAACTGGAGCGGGTGCCCGCCCTGGTCGCCGACCTGGAGCACCTGCTCGGCGCCGACTGGCGCGAGCGCGTCGAGGCGACCCCCGCCACCCGCACCTACGTGGCGCGCATCGAGCAGATGGCCGACCGCCCCGAGGGCTTCATCGCCCACCACTACACCCGGTACATGGGCGACGTCTCCGGCGGCCAGTTCATCCGCCGCACCGCCGCCAAGGCCTACGGGCTCACCGACGGGGCCGGGGTCGCCTTCTACGTGTTCGACGCCCTGGGCAGCCTGCCCAGGTTCCGCGCGGGCTACCGCGAGCGCCTGGACTCCCTGGAGATGGACGCCGCCACCGCCGACCGGCTCATCGCCGAGACCCGCCTGGCCTACCAGCTCAACACGGAGGTGTTCGCCGACCTGGGCCGGCTGCACACCGCCGGCTGAGGGGCCCCGCCCCCCGGCACCCCCGACATCCCCTGACGGCGGGTGACCGACTGCGGACACCGGGTGCGACCTGGGCGGACGCCGCGGAGCAGGCCGGACCGTGCGGTCCGGCCCCTTCGGCGTGCCACCATAGGGGAATGCCCAAGATCACGGCGCCCACCATCGCCGCCCACCGTGCCCGCACACGGGAGCGCATCATGGAGGCTGTCGACGAGCTCATCCGCTCGCAGGGGATCGACCGCGTCTCCATGACCGACGTCGCCAACGCCGCCGGTATCACCCGCACCGCGCTCTACAACTACTTCCCGGACAAGCCCACGCTGCTGCTGGCGTTCACCGAGGAGGTGAACAACCGCTTCGTGGAGGACTACCGGCGCGAGCTGCCCTCGGGGGTCTCCGCGGCCCGGCGGCTGTCGGCGTTCGTCCGCCTCCAGCTCGAAGGCATCGTGGCGCACCCGCACCCGCCCGCCGCCGAGCTCGGCGCCAGCCTGGGGCCGCAGGCCTACCAGGCGCTGGCCGCCCACGTCGCCCCGATGCAGAGCCTGCTCACGGAGATCCTGGAGGAGGGGACCGCCGACGGCGAGTTCGACGCGATGCCCGCCGAGGCGGTCGCCCGGCTGACCCTGTCGATGGTCGGCTCCCAGCGCATCCCCCTGATGAGCGGGGAGATCGACCCGGAGGAGACCCACGCCCTGGTCACCCGGTTCGTGCTGCGCGCCCTGGGGGTGGCGGCCGAAACCGTGGACACCATCGTCCCCAATCGGACCGCGACGGAGACCGTCGGCGACGACGCATGAGCGACGGGTGATAACGGACCGCCCGTAACGGGCGGTCCGGTGGCGATCGGGTGATACCGAGTCGAGATCGGCGGCCCGGATCCGGTAGGAATCATGGTCCCGGTCCCCGGTCGCGAAGGTTCTCCCCCGTCGTGTCTCTCGTACTGCTGGCGATCGGCGCCGTGTTGGTGCTGCTCGCGATGTTCAACAAGGTGCCCCGCTACGTCCCGCCCCGGACCCCGCGCGCCCCCGCCCGCGGCGGGACCGCCACGCGCACCCGGGCCAGGGCCTCCGGCCCGCGGCTGCGGCTGGCCCCGGCCCGCCTCACCGAACAGGGCCGCGCCCTGCTCACCGGCCTGGGCGGCAGCGCGATGATCATCGCGTTCTTCCTCGCCCTCTCGGGCTACTGAGGGCCAGGGGCCCGCGAGGCGCCGGCGGGGTTCCGGAGGCCCTGGAGGCGAAGTCTTCGAGGAGAGGCCCGTGGCCGTAGGCCGTCCGTTGAGGACCTTCTGATCCTCGACGGGTGGGCCGGGGTTCAAAAAATCACGGGCGGCGCAGGCGGCGGACCGCCCCGGCCAGCAGCCCGCCGGCCGCCAGGCCCCCGGCCACCGCGACGGCCGCCGCGATCCTGCGGCGGGCCCGGGCGTCCCGGTGCGCCGCCATCTCCGCGATCGCCCGGTCCGAGGGACCGAACGCGCCCCCGCACAGGAACGGGTCCAGCTCCAGGGGGCGCCAGCGCACGCCGTCCCACGGGCGCGGCACGAACAGGTCCGGCGGGGTCGAGGTGCGCGGCTTCCAGCGCACGCCCTCCAGGGGCACCCCCGAGGGCACCGGGATCCGGCGGTGCAGCGGGACCGCGATCGGCTCCGGCTCCACCCCGTGGTAGCGCAGCTCGCCCGGGGCGTTGGCGATCATCTCCACCAGCAGCCGGGCGCAGGCGCGGGCGTCGCCCAGGGCGGTGTGCTGCCCGGTCGGCCACACCCCGCTCAGCGCGTGCGAGGCCTTGGGCAGCGAGTAGCGCTCCAGCTTGACCTGGGCGCGCAGGGCGCGCAGCGTGCACAGCCCCGGCAGCCCCTCGGGCAGGCCGACGGGGATCAGCTCCGAGGCCAGGAAGCGCTGCTCGAAGTCGAGGTTGTGGCCCACCACCACGGCGCCCGAGAGCAGCCGGACCAGTTCCGGCACCACCTCGTCGATCGCCGGGGCGCCGATGACGTCGCCGTCGCCGATGCCGTGGAACTCGCGGCCGGCCACGTCCGCGCGCGGGTCCACCAGGGTGGTGAACTCCCGCAGCAGGGTGCCGTCGCCGCGCACCCGCACCACGGCGATCTCGACGATGCGGGCGCCCGTGCGCGGGTCCAGCCCGGTGGTCTCGGTGTCGAGCACCGCGTACTCCAGGTCCGCCGCCCGGACGCCGCCCCTGCGCCGGGTCAGCGTCCCCATCCGCAGCGTTCCCATGCCCGTCCCTCCGTTTGAAACCCACCGGGAGCCCACCGGCTCCACGGGCTCGACCCTACTGCGGGATACCGACGTCCTCGCCCGGGGTGATGCCGTGCTCCCGGTGGAAGATCCTGTGCTCCCGGTGGAAACGGAAGAAAGGCCTCCGGGGTAACGTTCTGACGCATGTCCGCACATCCGCGGACACTTCACGCACCCCTCGACGATGAGGAGACCCGTATGACCAGAACCCCGCTGCCCGAGTACGTGCCCCTCGCCGAGGTGACCCGTTCGGGGATGCGCGAGAGCGTGCACTACGGGGCGGTCGTCGGGCTGGCCGCCGACGGGCGCATCGCCCACGCGCGCGGCCCGGTGCACCAGCCGATGTTCCCCCGCTCCTCCGCCAAGCCTTTCCAGGCCGTGGCGATGCTGCGCGCCGGCGCCCCGTTGAGCGGGCCCTCCCTGGCGATCTCCGCGGGCAGCCACGGCGGCGAGCCGATCCACGAGGAGCGCGCCCGGCTGATCCTGGCCGAGGCCGGGCTCACCCCCGACGCGCTGCGCTGCCCGGCCGACATCCCCGGCGGCTCCGCGGCCCGCCGCGCGTTCGTCCGCTCCGGGCGCGAGCCCGAGCGCCTCCTGATGAACTGCTCCGGCAAGCACGCGGGCATGCTCGCCGCCTGCGTCGCCCGGGGCTGGACCACCGAGGACTACCTCGACCCGGAGCACCCCCTCCAGGTGCTCGTCCGCGAGACCACCGAGGAGCTGTGCGGCGAGCCCGTCGCCCACACCGCCGTCGACGGCTGCGGGGCGCCCCAGCTGGCCGTGTCCCTGGCGGGCCTGGCCCGCGGCCTGTGGCGGATGCGCACCGCGCCCGAGGGCTCGCCCGAGCGCGCGGTACTGGCGGCCATGAGCGCCCACCCCGAGTACGTGTCCGGCACCGGCCGGGTGGACACCGACCTGATGACCCGCATGCCCGGCCTGGTGTCCAAGATCGGCGCCGACGGGGTGCTGGTCCTGTCCGCGCCCTCCGGCGAGGCCGTGGCCGTCAAGATCAGCGACGGGGACGCCGCCGAGCGGGCGCGTACGCTGGTCGCACTCGACGCCCTGCGCGCCCTGGGCGTGGACGTCTCCCCCGTCCAGGACCGGCTGCGGGTGGACGTCTACGGCGGCGGCGCCCCGGTCGGCGAGGTCCGCCCGCTCTGATCGGAGGCACAGTGCGAAACATCGTCATCGTCGGCGCCGGGATGGCGGGGCTGCACACCGCGGCGGCCCTGCGCGAACGCGGCTTCGAGGGGCGGATCACCCTGATCGGCGAGGAGCGGCACCGGCCCTACTCCCGGCCGCCGCTCTCCAAGGAGGCGCTGACCGGGGTGGGCCTGGACCCGGGCCCCCTGGCGGGCAACCGGGCGCTGCGGCTGCTGGAGGACGCCGAGATCGACGCCCTGGACCTGGACTTCCGTCCGGGCACCCGGGCGGTCGGCCTGGACACCGCCTCCCGCACGGTCAAGCTCGACGACGGCGATGTCCCCTACGACGGCCTGGTCGTGGCGACCGGCGCCCGGGCCCGCCGCCCGGACACCGACCTGGCCGGGGTGCACGTGGTGCGCACCCTGGAGGACGCCGAGGCCGTGCGCGCCGCGATCGCCGAACACGGGCGCCTGGTGGTCGTGGGCGCCGGGTTCGTCGGCGCCGAGGTGGCGGCCAGCGCCCGCACCCTGGGCGCCGAGGTGACCCTGGTGGAGGCGGCCCCCACGCCGCTGACCCGGGTGGTCGACCCGCGGCTGGGTTCGGTGCTGACCGAACTGCACCGCGAGAACGGTGTGGACGTGCGCCTGGGCGTCGGGGTGGCGGCCTACGAGGGCTCCGGCCGCGTCGAGCGCGTGCGGCTCGCCGACGGGGAGGCCGTCGAGACGCCCCTGGTGGTGGCGGGCATCGGCGTGCACCTCAACACCGAGTGGCTGCGGGGGGCGCTCGACCTCATGCCCGACGGGTCGGTGCGCTGCGACGAGTACGCGGCGACGTCCGCGCCCGGCGTGTACGCGGTCGGCGACCTGGCGAACTGGCCGCACCCCCGCTACGGCGGGCGCATCCGGCTGGAGCACTGGACCAACGCCGGGGAGCAGGCCGCGGCGGCCGCGCACAACCTGCTCGCCGCCCCGGAGAAGCGCGAACCCTTCACTCCGGTGCCCTACTTCTGGTCGGACCAATACAAAATGAAGATCCAGCTGCTGGGACAGGGCGCCCCGGCCGATGAGGTCGCCATCGTCCACGGGTCGGTCCAGGACCGTAAATTCGTGGCGTTCCTCGGCCGGGGCGGCATGCTGACGGGCATCCTGGGGCTGCGCTCCACCCCGCGCACCATGCGGCACCGGGGGCTGCTGGAGCGCCCCACCACGTGGGAGGACGCCCTGGCGGCGGTCCAGCGGTTCAGTCCGTGACCGTGATGGCCCGCTTGGGGCACAGCTTCTCGGCCTGGCGGACCCGGTCGTGCAGCTCGGCGGGCGGTTCCTCGGTGAGCAGGTACAGGAAGTCGTCGTCCCTGACCTCGAAGACCTCGGGGGCGACGCCCATGCACAGGGCGTTGCTCTCGCACAGGTCGTAGTCGACCTCGACTCGCATGGTGTGACTCCTCGCGCGGTTGACATCCTCTCTCGCCTAAGCGAGAGATTCCAACAATTCCTGATCGAAGAGCAAGAGCTGTTGAAGTTCACGGACGCTCGACCGCTCGCGCGGTGTCGTCCCTCCGACACAGGCCCCCAGGGGGCCCGGGGCGAGGCACCCCGCCCTGTCCTGCCGCGACGTTATTGGAAGCATTGGTGTCGGCGTTGCAGGTGAAACCGCAGTGAGAGCAGACGAACTCGGCTTGGCTCTTGCGCGAGTTCTTGTCGATCCACTGGCAGTCGCTGCACCGCAGACTGGTGTAAGCGGGTGGAATGTCCTCCACTCTGCCGGGAGCCTTGTGCCCGGTCCGTGTCCGGAGCAGACCCCACCCCTGGGCGAGGATCGCCCGGTTCAATCCTGCCTTCTGCGCGGTCCGTCTACCAGGCTCGGCGATGGTGCCGCGTGCAGAACTGGTCATGTTCTTGATGCGCAGGTCCTCGAACCGGATCGTGTCGAACGACCGGGCGAGCATGGTGGAGGTCTTCTCCACCCAATCCCTGCGCCGGTCGGTCTCCTTATCCCGCAGCCGAGCGACCTGAACACACTCCGCTCTGCGCCGACCACTGCCCTTCGGTGCGCGGGCCGCGCGCCGCTGGTGCTTGCGCACCTGCGCGTGCTCCTTCACCGTCAACTGCGGGCAGTTGAGCACCTGCCCATCGGACAGGGCGGCGGTGATCACCACACCCCGGTCGACGCCGACGGTCTCACCATTGCCGGGAGCATCGGTCGGGCCGGGTCTGACGGCGAATGAGATGTACCACCGCCCGGCTCGGCAAGTGACACGGAAAGTCTTGGCATCCGGCAATTCTCGGCGAGTGTTGCGGAACTTCACCCACCCACACCCTGGGATCTTGACGTGCGCCCATTTGCGGTTGAGTTTCTCCACCCGCACCGCCCGGGACATGACCTGCTTCCCCTTGGCGTTGAGCACCGGCTCACCGTCAGCGGTGCGGGCGGGAACCCGATCGGTGCCGATCACCCGGAACCCCTCGTGCCGGTGTTTCTTCCGCCGCTTCGGATACCCGTGGGTGCCGTTGAAGAAGTTGACCAGGGCCTGGTCGAAGTCGCGCAGAGCCTGTTGCTGTACCTCGGCGTTGCCGGAGGCCACCCAGGCGAAGTAGTCCGCCTCCTCAGTTGCGAGGTCGCCGGTAGGGGTGCGGCGCACCTCGGTGAGCATCGCCGCCATCCCCGCGTAGCGGGCCGGGCGTGTGGTGCGGGACCCGCCCTTGCGGTAGGTGGAGTTGACCTCCCACGCCAGGTTCCAGGCATGCCGCGCCTGTGCGCAGTGGCCGAACATCACGGCCTCCTGCGCACGGCTGGGATGCAACCGAAACCTGGTCATGACATCAATTTACCATCGCTTCGCCGTTATTATGACGGCATGCAGAAGTTGACACTACGGCTCCCTGACGATCTCAATGACAAGCTCAAAGAAGCCGCCGACCGCGACGACCGATCCGTGAACTCCTACCTTGTCGCCCTCATACGACGAACCGTCGACCCCGAGGAGACACCGGGGGCTCGGAGGAAATCCGGCTGACCTTGCGCCGCTGCGCACCAGGGTGCATCCCCTGGCCCGAAGACCGGGGTGACCCGCAGAAACTCCAATGAGAGTGCCGCGCCGCACGCTACGCCGGTGCCGCGGTGAACCGGCGGGGGGTGCGCGGAGTCCCACGCTGTGCGGGGATCCCCCCGTCCAGTGTCCGAGTCGAGGTGCACCATGGCCGTCCCCGAGAGTCAGCGTCCCCAGCATCACCACCACGCCCCGTACGCGCCCTACATGCCTCCGGCGTACCGGCCCCGGCCCCAGCTGCCCCGGGCGCCCGCCTGGCTGCTCATCGCGGTCCTGGCGGTGGGTGCGTTCTCCGCGCTGTTCGCCGCGCTGGCCCGCCCGGGCCTGGGGCTGGTGCTCACCGGTGTCCTGGCGGGGCTGACCGCCCTGGTCGCGCTGCTGGTCCGCCCGGCCATCCCGGAGGCGCCCGCGGCCGAGACCGACGAGGATGATGACGAGGACGCCGACGAGGACGAGGTGGTCGAGGAGGCCGAAGCCGCGGAAGCGGCCGAGGAGACCGCCGGGGACGAGGGCGGCGAGGCGGAGGGAGAGGCGCCGGAGGCCGCCGACGCCGACCCGTCCCCGGAGGCCGCGGGCGAGGACTCGGACGAGGTCACCGACGCGGACGGGGACGCGCAGGCCACCGGCACCGATGCCAGCGCGCAGGCGCAGGACACCCCCGCGCAGGACACCGACACCGACATCACCGCCGAACCGCCCGCCGCGCACCCGGCCCCGATTCCAGTCCCGGCCCCGGCCCCGGCCGCCGCGCCCGGCGGATATCCGCCCCCGCAGGCCTGGAACGGCTGGGAGCCCGCCCCCGGCGGCGGCTGGCGCCCCGTCGGCACCCCCGTGGAGGAGGACTCCGCACCCGACCGCTACTCCCACGCCTGGGCGGCGATCTTCGGGACGATCGCGACGGCCCTGCTCTTCACCGCCCTGTTCCGCGACGCCGGGTGGCTGCTGTTCTGGACGCTCACCGGCGCGTTCCTGACCGCCTCGCTGGCCTTCGCCGTCCGCGGCCCCCTCTCCCGCAGCGCCACCGTGGGCGTGGCAGCGGGCGCGTTCGCGCTGATCGGCAACCTGTTCTCCACGCCGCGCTTCCTGCTGAGCCCCCTCCAGAACGACCGGACCCGGCGGCTGGTGGGGCCCGCGCTGCTCACCGCCCTGGTCACCGGCGCGCTGCTGCTGGTCTTCGGGCTGCTGTTCGCGTTCGCCGACGCCGTGTTCGCCCGCTACCTCGCCGACCTGTTCGCCCCGCTGACCGAGGGCACCACGTTCGTCGAAGGACTCGGCCGCCTGTTCTTCCTGGTGCTCACCGCCCTGTTCACCGGGTCGGCGGTGCTCACCGCGCGGCGCCGCCGCCCGGCCGCCACCGCGCGCCCCGAGCGGGAGTCCGCGATGCCGGTGTGGGTGTGGACCATCCCCCTGGGCGCGCTGACCCTGCTGTTCGCCGCGTTCCTGGCGGTACAGGCCCTCACCCTGTTCGGCGGCGACGCCCACGTGCAGCGGGTCGCCGGGGTCACCTACGCCGAGTACGCTCGGCAGGGGTTCTTCCAGCTGGTGGCCGTCAGCATCCTGGTGCTGGGCGTCATCGGCCTGGCGGCGCGGATCCTGCCCGCGCGCCCGCGCGGCGTCCGCGTCCTGCGCAACGCCCTGCTGGGGGCGCTGTGCGTGCTCACCCTGGTCATCCTGGCCTCGGCGATGTACCGCCTACAGCTGTACATCGACGTGTTCGGCCTGACCCGGCTGCGGGCGGTCGCGGAGGCGTGGATCGTGTGGAGCGCCCTGGTGTTCGGCCTGGTCATCGCCGCGGGTGTGCTCAACACCCTGGGCCGCCCGGCGGTGTGGCCGCCCCGGGTGGTGGCCGCCACCGCCGCGGCGTCCCTGGCCGTGTTCGCCTACGCGGACCCGGACCTGCGCATCGCGCGGAGCCACGTGGGCACCGAGCTGAACCAGTCGGACGTCTGG
>NZ_JBJJBV010000173.1:0-14778 GCF_045446735.1 Nocardiopsis protaetiae | reverse complement strand
CGCGCGGGCGGCCCGGGACGAACGCCGCTAGAGTGCGGCGTCCCCGTCGTGGCGCAGGCCCTCCGGGTGCTCGGGCAGGAACGACAGCACCAGGCGGATCGGCCCCACCAGGTGGGCGTTGAACTCGGCCAGCTCCTCGGCCGGCACCCACAGCTCCAGGATCGTGCGCCCGCCCGCCTGTTGCACCGGGTAGCGGGCGGCGAAGTCCGCGTCCACGTCGAACCGGGTCACGTACCCCGCCCCGGACCGGGGCAGGTTCCACTCGCGGGCGATGCGCGCGGCGTAGTCCTCGTTGAGGACCGGGTAGAAGATCGGCTGGTCGGACAGGCGCGGCGGCCACTCCCGCCACCCCGACGCCCGCACCAGGTCCAGCTCCTCCGGTCCCGTCGGACGCCACAGCGTCATGACCCCGGTCACAACGGTCATCCCCCTCGTCGCCTGTGCGGGGATTCGTCCCCCGCACGACCGGCAGCTTAGGGATTCCGTGGCCGGGTCCGCACCCGCTTTTTACCGCACGGGGTGAAAATCGGCGGGACCACGGGGAACACCGAAGCTGTACGAAGCGTTCTCACAGGTGAAGCGCCCCGAACCCCGGACCTCCACAACCCCGAAGACCCCGATCCCGCTACCCGCCGCAGAGGTCCCCGGGCGCCGCATCGCACACATCACAGACCATGCGCGAACGTGCGCGTCGTGTTGGTAATGGGGGTTTCCGACACGAAATCATCGCCACGTCCGCCTTCCCAGCGGCCGGACCGCACTCAGTGCTTCTGGCCGCGCCCGCCGGGCCCGTGTTGGGGGACACGGGCCCGGCCTGTGTCCGGGGCCCGCCGCCACCGCGCGGCGGGCCCCGGCCCTCGTTCCGTCCCCGTCCCCCGGTCCTCAGGCCTCGTCGAAGACGATGAGCAGGGACGGGTCCTCCTCCACCTCCTCGTAGCCGAACTCGGCCACTCCGGTCACCCGTCCGGGAACGCAGGACGACAGGTACCAGATCCGCACGAGGTCGCCGAGCTCGTCGCGGTAGGACACGCACACCACCTCATCGTCGACCAGCAGCGAGGTCACCCCGGTACCGCTGTAGCCCTGGAGGTACTGGACCCGGTCGCTCGTCCCCTCCCCGCTCAGCGGACCCTCCATCAGGCCGGAGACCTCCATCGCCCGGTCACAGCCCATCTCCCAGGCGGTCGCCGTCACCTCCCAGCTGCGCTCGAAGGCGTCGACGGTCCCGCACACGGGCGCGTGGAGCACCCGCAGGTCCTCCCCGCCCAGCTCCTCGCCGCGCTGCGGGTCGACGGCCGGGGCCGCCCCGGCGAACTCGGTCAGGACCCGCCACCTCTCGCCCTCGTAGTCCATACGCACCGGCCTGCCGTCCGCGTCGACCTCGACCGTGCCGCGGGCCTGTTCCTCAACGATCTCCCCCTGGACCGGGATCCGGCCCGTGAGCGGACCCGTGTACAGGCGGTGGCCGCCGTCGGCGCCCTCGCCCTCCAGGCCGCCCTCCCCGGCCAGCGAGCGCAGGGGGCCGGTGACGAGCCCGATGCCCAGGGCGTCGGCGGTGGCCGACGGCGTGTAATCCCCTTCGTCCCGGTAGTCCGAGAAAACGGACCGGTCGCGGGGCTCGCCGTAGACGAACAGGCGGCCGCCCTGGACGGCCCCGGCCCGGGCACCCTGACCCCAGGCGGCGGCGCCCCTGACCAGGAAGGCGTCCGCGTCGGGGTCGTGGACGTAGTCGAGGGTCGCCCGGCTCTCGTCCAGGACCTCGGAGACCGGGCGTCCGGTCTCCTGGGCGACCTGTTCGGCGTGGTCGTCCGTGTAGGAGAGCTCGACGCGGGCGGTGAACCCCTCGCCCCCCTCCAGGGCCTGGGCGGCGGTGAGCACCGCGTCGGCGGGGTCGTCGGCGAACCGGTCGTAGACCAGGTAGCCGCCGCCCACCAGGCCGCCGGCCAGGAGCACGCCCACCCCCGCCGTCGCCACTTTGGACCCGGCCACGGCGGTCAGCACGCCGCCGCTCTGTCCGGCGGCCGTGCCGGTGGTGGCGGTGGCGGTGCTCCCGGCCGCCGCTCCCCCGCCCGCGGCGGTGCCGCCGCCGGCGGTCGCCCCTCCGCCCGCGGTCGCGGTGCCGCCGCCGGAGAACAGGGCGGCCCCGGCCAGCCCGGCCACGGAGGTGAGGCCGACAGCGCTCGCCCACAGCCGCGGGTCGTGCCCGGCGGCGTCGACACCCCGCCAGTGGGCGTTCAGCAGCGCCCGCAGGGTCCGGGCGGCGGGCACCCGGCCGCTCGGGTCGGTCAGGCCGAACTCGGCGGGTTCGGGCAGCAGGGCGCGCATGAGCTGCACGGCGCGCGGACGCGCCGCCGGGTCCACCGACAGCGCCGCCTCCACCAGGGGCCGCAGGGTGTCGGGAAGCCCGTCGATGTCGTACTCGCCCGCCTCCACCCGGGTCCGCAGCTCCTGCGGGGTCCCGCCGCCGAACGGGTCGCGGCCGGTGGCGGCCAGCGCCACCAGGCCGCCCCAGGCGAACACGTCGGCGGCCGGGGACGCGGTGGCCCCGGCGTAGCGTTCGGGTGAGACCCAGCCGGGGGTGCCGTAGGAGGCGGAGCGGTCGGTGGCCCGGTCGGCGCCGATCTCGGTGGCGATGCCGAAGTCGACGATCTTGGGGCCGGTCGGGGACAGCACCACGTTCCCGGGCTTGATGTCGCGGTGCGCGATCCCGGCGGCGTGCAGGGCGGCCAGGCCCTCGGCGGTGCCGACGGCGAACGCCCGCAGCATCTCCCCCTCCAGCGGGCCGAACGCGCGCACGTGGGCGCGCAGGTCGCGGCCGGGGATGTACTCGAAGGCCAGCCAGGGCACCTTGGCGGTGATGTCGGCGGCGTACAGTGCGGCGGTGCCGACGCCGTGGGCGCGGCCGAGCATCTCCACCTCGCGGGCGAAGGCCTCCCGGTAGCGGCGTTTGCGGGCGTGGCGGGCGTGCACGGTCTTGACGGCGACGCAGCGGCCCTGGGGGTCCACGCCGCCGTAGACGGCGCCCATGCCGCCCGCACCGATGCGGCCGGCCAGGCGATAGGCACCCAGGGTGCGGGGATCCTCGGCGGTCAGGGGGGCCAGTCCCGGGGGCGGGCCCATCGGGGTGTCCGGCGCGGGCACAACGGGCTCAGGGGTCGTGGGGGTGCTCATCAAGCCTTCCCTGCTCGGTATCGCGTGCCGGAGAATTCCCGGTTCCGCCTGTGTGACGCCCGTCCGAGTGGGGCCGTTCACCTCTCAGGGCGCCGAACCGCCGTCGAGGGTGTCGGCGATGTGCTCGGCTATGGCCAGGGCCGAGGTCGCGGCGGGCGAGGGGGCGTTGCGGACGGCGGTGACCGGCCCCACACGGTGGATACGGAAATCGTCCACCAGGGAGCCGTCGCGGTCCAGTGCCTGGGCGCGCACACCCGAGCCGCCGCGGACGACGTCGCCGGGGCCGATCCCGGGGATGTAGCGGCGGGCGGCCCGCATGTACGCACGCTTGGAGAAGGAGCCGTACACCTCCGCGACCCCGGTGCGCCAGTGGCGCAGGCCCATGGCCCAGAAACCGGGCCAGGTGAGGGTGTCGCGCAGGTCGGCGAGGCGGACGTCGGAGTGGCGGTAGCCCTCGCGGGCCAGCGCCAGCACCGCGTTCGGGCCGACCTCGACCTCCCCGGAGACGCGGCGGGTGAAATGCACGCCCAGGAACGGGTAGCGGGGATCGGGCACCGGATAGACCAGGCCCCGCACCAGGTGTGCCTTCTCCGGGCGCACCAGCATGTACTCGCCGCGGAACGGCACGATCCGGGGTCCGTCGCCGTCACCGGCGGCGCGGGCGACCCGGTCGCCCTGCAACCCGGCGCACACGATCAGCTCGTCGACGCGTGTGTCCCCGCCCCCGGCGACGACACGTGCCCCCTCCCCCGCAGGGGTCACAGCCGTCACGGCGGCACCGAACCGGACCTCCCCGCCCGCCGCGGTCAGGTCGTCGGCGAAGGACCGGGCGATCCGCGTGTAGTCGGTGATGGCGGTGCGCGGGGAGTGCAGCCCCGCCAGGCCGGTGGTGTGGGGCTCGAACTCCCGGATCCCCTCCGGACCCACCCGGCGCAGCCCCGGGACGGCGTTGCGGTCGGCCCGGGCGTGCAGCGCGTCCAGCCGCGTGGCCTCCTCCGGGGTCAGCGCGACCACCAGCTTCCCGCACTCCTCGTACGGCAGCCCCCGCTCCGCGCAGTACTCCCGCAGCAGGTCGCGGCCGCGCGTGCACAACCGCGCCTTGAGACCACCCGGCTCGTAGTAGAGCCCCGCGTGCACCACCCCGGAGTTGTGGCCGGTCTGGTGGACCGCGACCCGGTCCTCCTTCTCCCACACCACCACCCGGGTCCCGGGACGGCGCAGGACCAGTTCACGGGCCGTGGCCAGCCCGACGATCCCCGCGCCGACGATGCCGATGGTCCGGTCGGCCATGGTGAGTGCGCCCTCCCGTCGTCAGCGGTGCGCGCCCGGGGTGCGGGCGCGTCCCCGACGCTATCGCGCGGGCCCGCGCGAGCGGCGTTCGCGGGTGTGACCTGGACATCTCTCAAGAAACGTGCTAGCCGGGAACATCCGGCCGCCCCGGCACGTTCTTCCAGATGAACGCGGACGGAACCCACAGATCAGGGCTCCGAGGGCGTGACAACGAGACCATGTGCGAACGTGAGCGCTCGTGCCGGCAATGGGGGTTTCCGGCACGTACCCGACCGCCACGCTCGCCTTCCCAGCGGCCGGACCGCACCCTGTGCACCCCGGCCGCACCCGCTGGGCCCATGTTGGGGGACATGGGCCCGGCCTGTGCCCGGGAGTGCGCCGTCCCCACCCGACGGCGCCCCCGGGCACGCCCCTGTCCGCACCTTTTCGCGTGTCAATTAATCTTGACACCCCCAGGGGTCGCACCGGCACTGAGGGCATGAACGACGACGCGCCCGCCGCGGGCCCCGTGTCCACCACCGGTGCGGCCACCGCGCCCGACGGCACCGCCCTGGGATACCGCACCCCGGGCTCGGCGCCGGCCGAGCGGTTCACCGTGCACCTGGCCGCCGCGAACGACGGCCGCCCGGACCTGGTCGCCCGCACACTCGCCGCCTTCTTCGCCGACGGCATCCCCGCCTGAACACGGGGAACAGGGCCGCCCGGCGGTTCCCCGGCCGCCATCGCCGAACGGCCGCGGCCGAGTCCGGCGAAACCCGCCGAGCGCACGCGTCGGGGCCGCCCGGAGGGTCGGTCCTCCGGGCGGCCCCGCTGCGCGTCAACCCCTGGCGGGCGTGTCAGCCCCGGTTGGGCAGGGTGCGGCTGCGGCCGCGGAACTCCGCGATGACCTCCTCGCCGCGGCGCACGGTGACGTCGTAGACGCCGCTGCGCCCGAACACCGTCCGCTCCACGGCGGTCGCCACCAGCAGGTCGCCCTCCCGGGCCGGGGCCACGAACGTGACGTCGGCCCCCGAGGCCACGGTCACCCCGCGCCCGTCCACGTTGCAGGCGCACGCGAACGCCGTGTCGGCCAGCGTGAACATGAACCCGCCGTGGGCGATCCCGTGCCCGTTGACCATGAGCGGCCCCACGGCCATCTCCACCACCGCGATGCCCAGGTCGGCGCGCACCAGGCGCATCCCCAGGTTCTTGGAGGCCCGGTCGGCCTCGAACATCGCCCAGGCGGCCTCGTTGCGCACCGCCTCCGCCCCGCTCACGAGTCGAAGTCCACGGTGACGGCGTCGGTCTCGGGCAGCGCCTGGCAGGACAGCGCGTACCCGGCCGCCACCTCGGCCTCGTCCAGGGCGTAGTTGCGCAGCATGCGCACCTCGCCGCCGCACACCTTGACCCGGCAGGTGCCGCACACCCCGCCCTTGCAGGCGAAGGGCAGGTCGGGCCGGTACCGCTGGGCGGCGTCCAGCACGGGCACCCCGCGCGGCAGGGTCAGCGTGGTGGTGCGCCCGTCCAGGATGACGGTGACCTCGCTGGAGGGGCCCTCCACTCCGGGCTCCTCGTGGCGGGCCTGGGGCGGCGGCTCGGCGCCCTCGACGAAGAACAGCTCCTGGTGGACCTTCTCGGCGGACACCCCGCGCTCGGCCAGCACCCGGCGGGCGTCGGTGACCATCCCGAAGGGCCCGCACAGCCACCAGTGGTCGGCGGCGTCGGCCGCGACGATGGTGTCCAGCAGCGCCCCCAGCTTGGCGCCGTCCAGGCGGCCGGTGAACAGCTCGGCCTCGCGCGGCTCCCGGGACAGCACGTGCACCAGCTCGAAGCGGTGCCCGAACGCGTCCTTGAGGTCGGCCAGCTCGTCGGCGAACATCACCGTGTCGCTGCGCCGGTTGCCGTACAGCAGGGTGACGTGGGAGTCGGTGCGGCGCAGCAGCGACGCGGCCATCGACAGCATCGGGGTGATGCCCGACCCGGCGGCGATCATCACGTGCCGCCCGGAGACGGTCAGGTCCGGGCAGAACCGCCCGGTGGGCGCGCCCACCTCGATCTCGTCGCCGGGGCGCACCTCCTCCACCAGCCAGGTGGAGAACAGCCCGCCCGCGACCAGGCGCACGCCGACCCGGGGCGCGTCGCCCGCGGGCGCGCAGATGGAGTAGCTGCGCCGCTCCTCCACCCCGTCGACCTCCCGGCGCAGCGTCAGCGACTGCCCGGGGGTGAACGCGAAGTCCTCGGCCAGGTGGTCGGGCACGTCGAAGCTCACGGCGACGGCGTCGTCGCACAGCCTCTCGACGGCGGCCACGCGCAGCCGGTGGAACACCGACCCGCGGCGCGGGGCCGCGGGGGCGTCGGTGACGGGTGTGGTCACGGTCAGATCTCCTTGACGTGCTCGAACGGTTCGAGGCAGGACCGGCAGCGGTGCAGCGACTTGCAGGAGGTCGCCCCGAACCGGGACAGCTCCTCGGTGTCGGCCGACCGGCACAGCGGGCAGCGCGGGGCGGTCCGGGTGGGCAGCAGGGTCAGCGGGACGGGCCCGGCGGCCCGCCGGGGCGCGGACCCCGGCGGGGAGATACCGTGCTCGGTGAGCTTGCGGCGCCCCTCGTCGGTGATCCAGTCGGTGGTCCAGGCCGGGGACAGCTCGGTGCGCACCTCGACGGCGTCGAACCCGGCGGCGCGCACCGCCCGGTCGACGTCCACCCGCATCTCGGCCAGGGCCGGGCAGCCGGAGTAGGTGGGGGTGATCCACACCTGCACGGTGCCGGCCCCGTCGATCTCGACCCGGCGCAGGATGCCCAGGTCGGCGAGGGTCAGCATGGGCAGTTCGGGGTCGGTGACGGCGGCGGCCGCGGCGCGGGCGCGCTCGGTGTCCCGGACCGGTGCCGCGGTCACCACGTCGCCTCCGGGTGCTCCCGGGCCACCTTCTGGAGTTCGTCCAGCAGGGGGGCGAGTTCGGGGGTGTGGCGGCCCTCGCGCCCGGCCACCGCGCCCTCGGGGAAGGGGGCGGGGGCGGGCAGGGTGGCCTCGGTGAGGACCTGGGTGAGCACGGCGTGGACCTCGTCGCGGACGGTGACGGGGTCCACGGCCGCGTTCAGGCCCGCGAGGCGGGTCTCGACGGGGTGGGCGGCGAACAGCTCGCCGGTGAGCGGCCACACGTCGGCGACGGCCTCGGCCAGGCGCTCGTGCGAGTAGTCGGTGCCGTCGCCCAGGCGCAGCGCCCAGGACACCGCGTACTCGCGGTGGTAGGCGAGCTCGTTGACGCCCTTGGCGGCGATGGCGGCGATCACCGGGTCGGCGCTGTCGGCCAGCCGGGTGAACAGGGCCAGCCGGTGGCTGGAGAGCACCAGCAGGGTGACGACGGCGCGGGCGAAGTCGCCGCGGGGCGCCTCGGCCAGGTGCACGTTGCGGAACTCGCGCGGGGAGCGGTGGTAGGCGAAGGCGTCCTCGTCGCGGCCGGTGCCGTCGGCCTGGCCGGCGCGGGCCAGCAGCAGGCGCGCCTGGCCGAGCAGGTCCAGGGCGATGTTGGCCAGCGCCACCTCCTCCTCCAGCTCGGGCGCGTCGGTGACCCAGTGGACGAGCCGCTGGGCCTGGATCAGCGCGTCGTCGCCGAGCATCTGGCAGTACAGGGCCAGGTCGGCGCCGTCCACCCCCGCGGGAAGGGTGGTGTCGACGCCCGCGAGGGCGTCGGTGAAGCCGGTGCCGAAGGCCCAGCGGGCATCGCCCTGGTGCTCTTCGACCAGGCCGGTGAAAATGTTGTCGCCACTCATGTGTTCTGTTCCTCGAAGCCTCGTCGTCCCGGGTCGCCGCCTAGATGTGCGGGACGTCCTCGGGGATGGGGTAGAAGGTCGGGTGGCGGTAGACCTTGTCTCCGCTGGGCGCGAAGAAGGGGTCCTTCTCGTCGGGGCTGGACGCGGTGATGTTCTCGGCGCGGACCACCCAGATGCTGACGCCCTCGTTGCGGCGGGTGTACAGGTTGCGGGCGTTGTGCAGCGCCATGGTGTCGTCGGGGGCGTGCAGGGAGCCGACGTGGACGTGGTTGAGGCCGCGCTTGCCGCGGACGAAGACCTCGTACAGCGGCCACTCGGGGCGCGCCGCGCCGCCGGAAGCGCCAGGGGTCGCGGTGGTGTCGTTGCTCATGCCGTGGCCTCCTGGAGGTTCGTGGTGTTCTGGGCCCTGGCGGCCTGCTTGGCGGCGTAGGCGGTGGCGGCCTCGCGGACCCAGCCGCCCTTCTCGTGGGCGGCCCGGCGGCGGGCGATACGCTCTGCGTTCTTGGGGCCGGAGCCGGAGACGACCTGCTTGAACTCGACCCAGTCGGGCTCGCCGAAGTCGTAGTGGCCGCGCTCCTCGTTCCAGGCCAGCTCGGGGTCGGGCAGGGTGACGCCGAGCTTCTCCGCCTGGGGGACGCTCATGTCGACGAACTTCTGGCGCAGGTCGTCGTTGGTGTCGCGCTTGATCCGCCAGGCCATGGACTGCGCGGTGTTCGGGGAGTCGGCGTCGGGCGGGCCGAACATCATCAGGGACGGCCACCACCAGCGGTCGACGGCGTCCTGGACCATCCGCCGCTGGCCCTCGGTGCCCTCCATCATGCGCATGAGCAGCTCGTAGCCCTGCCGCTGGTGGAAGGACTCCTCCTTGCAGATGCGCACCATGGCGCGGGCGTAGGGGCCGAACGAGCTGCGGCACAGGGGCACCTGGTTGCAGATCGCGGCGCCGTCCACCAGCCAGCCGATGACGCCGACGTCGGCGAAGGTCGTCGAGGGGTAGTTGAAGATCGAGGAGTACTTCTGGCGGCCCTCGATGAGGCGCATGGTGAGGTCGGCGCGGTCGACGCCGAGGGTCTCGGCGGCCGCGTACAGGTACAGGCCGTGGCCCGCCTCGTCCTGCACCTTGGCCAGGAGGATGGCCTTGCGGCGCAGGCTGGGCGCGGAGGCGATCCAGTCGCCCTCGGGCTGCATGCCGATGATCTCCGAGTGGGCGTGCTGGGAGACCTGGCGCACGAGGGTCTTGCGGTAGGACTCGGGCATCCAGTCGCGCGGCTCGATGCGCTGGTCCGCGGCGATCTTCGCGTCGAAGTCCGCCTGGAACGCGTCGTCGGCACCGGGGGGAGCCCCCTGCGTCACGGTCATTGATCCATCCCCATTCATAACCGAACGTTCGGTCAGTAATTAGTATCCACGTATCCGCCCGCGCGGGTCAAGTCCGGACGCGGGCGGATACGGGCAGGTCAGTTACCGGTGAAGGTGGGCGTGCGCTTGCCGAGGAAGGCGTTGACGGCGCCGACGTGGTCGGCGGTCACCCCCAGCTGGTTCTGGAGGTCGGCCTCCTCCTCCAGCAGCTCGGTGAGGGGGCGCCCGCCCTCGGCGGCCGCGCGCACCTCGCGCTTGGCGGCGACGAACGCCGACGTCGGCCCGCTCGCCAGCAGCGCGGCCAGCTCGCGGGCGCGCTTCTCCCAGGCGTCGTCGTCCACGACCTCGGTGACCAGGCCCAGCTCCAGCGCCCTGTCGGCGCCGAACACGGTGCCCAGCAGCATGAGCTCCATGGCCCGCGCCTGGCCCAGCGAGGCGACCAGCCGGGAGGCGAGCCCGGAGTCCGAGGCCAGGCCGATGCCGGTGAACGCGGTGCCGAACTTGGCCTTGCGCGCCGCCACCCGCACGTCGCCCGCCAGGGCGAAGCCCAGCCCGGCGCCCACGCAGGCGCCGCCGATGCCCACCACGACCGGCACCTGGACGGACTCCAGGGTCAGCACGATCGGGTTGTAGTGCTCGCGCACGGTCGTCAGGGCCTGCTCGGGGGTCTCCTGGAGGATGCGCGCGTGCTCGGCCAGGTCCTGGCCCACGCAGAACGCCTTGTCCGACCCCAGCAGCAGCACCGCGCGGGCGGTGGTGGAGGCCGCGGCCTCGCGCAGCGCGGCCAGCAGGTCCTCCTTCACCTCCCGGGTCAGCGCCGGCCGGTGCAGCCGCACCACGGCCAGCCCGTCGGATTCGGAGAACTCCGCCGCCCTCTGTTCGCTCAACGCCCTACTCTCCCTTGTTCCAGGTGTGGAAGCCCTGTCCGGTCTTCTTGCCGAGCTTCCCCTCCGCGACCATACGCCGCAGCAGCTCCGGCGGGGAGAAGCGGTCGCCCAACTCGGCGGCGAGGTACTCGGCGATGGCCAGGCGCACGTCCAGGCCGACCAGGTCGGTGAGCTTGAGCGGGCCCATCGGGTGGCGGTAGCCCAGCTCCATGGCGGTGTCGATGTCGGCCGGGGAGGCGACCTCCTCCTCGACCATGCGGATGGCCTCCAGGCCGAGCATGACGCCGAGGCGGCTGGTGGCGAACCCGGGGGCGTCGCGGACGACGATCTCGGTCTTGCCCAGGGCGGTGACCCAGCCGCGCACCGCGGCGGTGACGGCCGGGTCGGTGTCGGGGGCGGTGACGATCTCCACGAGCTTGGAGGCGGGCACCGGGTTGAAGAAGTGGGTGCCCAGGAACCGGCGCGGGTGCTTGAGGGCGGCGGCCAGCTCGGTGACCGACAGGGAGCTGGTGTTGGAGGCCAGCACGGTCTCCTCCCCCACGGCGGCCTCGGCGGCGGTGAGGACGGCGATCTTCAGCTCGGGCCGCTCGGGCACGGCCTCGACCACCAGGCCGGTCCCGGCCGGGATGTCGGCGGCGTCGGTGACGGTGGACAGCCGGGCCAGGTACGTGTCGGGCTCGCCGTCGAGCTTGCCGCGCGCGGCGGAGGCGGCCAGTCCCGAGGCGACCCGGGTGCGACCGGTCTCGGCGGCCTCGGCGGTGGCCTCGACCAGGGTCACCGCGGAGCCCGCGGTGAGGAACTGCTGGACGATCCCGGCGCCCATGGTGCCGCCGCCGATGACGGCGACCAGGGCGGGGACGGCGGGGGTCGCGGCGTCGGCGGCGGTGCCGGTCGTTGCGCGGGAGGCGGTCAACGCTTCTTCCTCTCCAGGAACCGGGTCATCCGGTCGTGCTTGTCGGCGGTCTCGAACAGCACCGCCTGGGTCAGGTCGTCGGCCAGCGGGTGGGGCCCGTCGGCGTCCAGCACCATCTTGGTCATGCGCAGGGCCAGCGCCGAGGAGGCGGCCATGCGGTCGATGAGGGCGTGGGCGCGCTCGCGCAGCTCCTCGGCCGGGACGAGCTCGGCGACCAGGCCGTGGCGCAGCGCCGCCTCGGCGTCCAGCCGGAAGCCGCCCAGCAGCACCTGCTTGGCCACCGACGCGCCCACCAGCTCCTTGAGGCGCCAGCAGGCGCCCGCCCCCGCGATGATGCCCAGGCCAGGCTCGGGCTGGGCGAACACGGCGGTGGGAGTGGCGATGCGGATGTCGCAGGCGTAGGACAGCTCGGCGCCGCCACCCAGCGCCCAGCCGTCCACGGCCGCCACGGTGGGGGCCGGGAGGCGGTGCAGGCGCTCGAACAGGCGGCTGTTGATGCCCGCCAGCGCCTGCTCGCGGCCGCGTTCGCGCAGCTCGGAGATGTCGGCGCCGCCCGCGAACACGGAGCCGTGCCCGATGAGCAGCAGCGGGCGGGGGTCGGCCTCCAGGCGGGCGCACACCTCGTGGAGTTCGGCGATCATCGCCGCGTTGATGGCGTTGCGGGCCTGGGGGCGGTGCAGCTCCACCACGGCCCGGTCCTCGCGCCACTCCACCCGCAGGGTCTCGAAGTCGGTGTCGCCGGTCTTTTCTGCTTCGGTCATGTCGCCCGTGTCCCCTCAGACCCGCTCGACCAGCAGGGCGGCGCCCTGGCCCACGCCCACGCACAGGGTGGCCAGGCCGCGGTCGGTGCCCTCGCGCTCCATGCGGTTGATCAGGGTGACCAGGATGCGGGCGCCGGAGCTGCCCAGCGGGTGGCCCAGGGCGATGGCGCCACCGTCGGCGTTGACGCGTTCGGCGTCCAGCTTGAGCTGCCGGATGACGCCCAGGGACTGGGCGGCGAAGGCCTCGTTGAGCTCGACCGAGCCGACCTGGTCCAGGGTCCAGCCCGCGCGGGCCAGCGCCTTCCGCGTGGCGGGGACCGGGCCCAGGCCCATGATCTGCGGGGGCACCCCGGCCGAGGCGGAGGCCACGACGCGGGCGCGCGGGGTGAGGCCGTACCGCTCGACGGCCTCGGCCGAGGCCAGGACCAGGGCGGAGGCGCCGTCGGACAGGGAGGAGGAGTTGCCCGCGGTGACGATGCCGCCCTTGCGGAACACCGGTCGGAGCTTGGCGAGGGTGGCCTCGTCGGTGTCGGCGCGGGGGCCCTCGTCGGCGGTGACCTCGTGGGTGGCGCCCTTGCGGCCGGTGACCGTGACGGGGACGATCTCGCGGTCGAACCGGCCCGCCGCGGCGGCTGCGATCGCCTTGCGGTGGCTGCCCAGCGCGAAGGCGTCGGACTCCTCGCGGGTGATGCCCTCCAGGAGGGCGACCTCCTCGGCGGTCTCGCCCATGGACAGGGTGTAGCGCAGGTCGTTCGGGGAGGCGTCGGCGGGGGCGTCCGCGTCGTGGGCGGAGAAGCGCGGGTTGGTGAAGCGCCAGCCCAGGGAGGTGTCGGCGACCTCGCCGGGCTTGGCCCAGGGGGTTCCGGGCTTGGCCATCACCCAGGGGGCGCGGGTCATGGACTCCACGCCGCCGGCGACGACCAGGTCGGCCTCGCCCGCGCGGATGGCCTGGGCGGCGGAGGAGACGGCGGTCAGGCCGCTGGCGCACAGGCGGTTGACGGTGTAGCCGGGGACGCTGGGGTCCAGCCCGGCCAGCAGGGCGGCCATGCGGGCGACGTTGCGGTTGTCCTCGCCGGCCTGGTTGGCGGCGCCGAGAATGACCTCGTCGATCGCGTCCCCGGGGACGCCGGCGCGGCGGACGGCCTCGGCGATGGCCGTGGCGGCCAGATCGTCGGGGCGGACCGCGGCGAGGGCGCCGCCGTACCGACCCTGCGGGGTGCGGACCCCGTCGACCACATAGACGTCGCTCACGAACGGCCTCCCAGGATGGTTGACGGTGGCCTGCGCCACCGTCGACAGTGAACTGATCGACAGGTCTCCTTGACACGGGTCTCGGAGACTGACTTAATGCATTAGTAACCGAACGTTCGGTCAGTAAGCAAGTCGGCCCGCCCCGTAGCGGGCCGGCACCCACCTCGAACGCGCGGCGCACCCACCGCACACCCTCCCGGGCGCTTCGGCCCGGCGGCCCCACCGCGCACTCGCACACGGAGAGTCTCATATGGCGAGCCACGACACCATCCGGCGGTCGACCGGTGTCACCGGTAACACCACCCGTCTCGGCGAGGGCCCCGCCCCCGAGATCCTGGACCCGGCCGAGCGCATGAGTGTCGACGAGCTGCGGGCGCTCCAGCTCGACCGGCTCAAGTGGACCCTGGGGCACGCCTACACCAACGTGCCGCTGTACAGGAAGAAGTTCGACGAGGCGGGGGTCCGCCCCGAGGACCTCAAGGAGCTCGCGGACCTGCGGCACTTCCCGCACACCACCAAGGCCGACCTGCGCGACAACTACCCGTTCGGCATGTTCGCCGTCCCCCAGGAGCGGGTGGCCCGCGTCCACGCCTCCAGCGGCACCACCGGCAAGCCGACCGTCGTGGGCTACACCCGCGAGGACATCGACACCTGGGCGACCGTGGTGGCGCGCTCCATCCGCGCCGCGGGCGGGCGCCCCGGGCACAAGGTGCACGTGTCCTACGGGTACGGGCTGTTCACCGGCGGGCTGGGCGCGCACTACGGCGCCGAGAAGCTCGGCTGCACGGTCATCCCGGCCTCGGGCGGGCAGACCGCCAAGCAGGTGCAGCTGATCCAGGACTTCGAGCCCGAGATCATCATGGTGACGCCCAGCTACATGCTGACGCTCATGGACGAGTTCGAGCGCCAGGGCATCGACCCGCGCAGCACCTCCCTGAAGATCGGCATCTTCGGCGCCGAGCCGTGGACCGAGAAGATGCGCACGGAGATCGAGGAGCGGTTCGACATCCACGCCGTGGACATCTACGGGCTGTCCGAGGTCATGGGCCCGGGTGTGGCCAACGAGTGCGTGGAGACCAAGGACGGGCTGCACATCTGGGAGGACCACTTCTACCCGGAGGTGCTCGACCCCGTCACCCAGGACGTGCTGGCCGACGGCGAGGAGGGCGAGCTGGTGTTCACCTCGCTCACCAAGCAGGCCATGCCGGTCATCCGGTACCGCACCCGCGACCTGACCACGCTGCGCCCGGGCACCGCCCGGCCGATGCGGCGGATGGACAAGGTGACCGGGCGCAGCGACGACATGATCATCCTGCGCGGGGTGAACGTGTTCCCGACCCAGATCGAGGAGATCGTGCTGGGCCTGGACGGGCTGGCCCCGCACTTCCAGCTGGTGC